>JANYLF010000243.1 GCA_025357995.1 Acidimicrobiia bacterium
GCGGCCAAATATCCGGCAAATCCTCGCCGCTGGACGACCACCCGATCAGTGACCCGCGTCGTGACCAGATTGCGCCGGATCGCGTCGACGGCTCTGGGGTCGCGCTCCACGATGACCGCGCTGGCCGCACCTCGCGACAAAGATTCGATCGCGAGCGCGCCCGTCCCGCCGTAACCGTCGAGCACGTTCGCGCCGGCCAGGCGGGCACTGCCGAGCGCCCCGAACACCGACTCCTTCACCCGATCCGTAGTGGGTCGGGTGCCGGTACCCCGCGGCACGACCAGTCGCAGACCACCCATCTCTCCGGCGATCACGCGGGGGCCACGGCCACCACGCTGAGGTCCCTCACGCATTCGGCGATCGTACGGGGTCGTCGGAGCGGCTACTCGTCCTCACCGGCAAACAACTCGTCCGATGCCAGCGAGAGCCGTTCGCGCATCGTCTCGTCGAGATCGATGTCGTCGGCCGACGGTTCACGCTCGGTGTACGCGTGCACATGGAGCACCTCTTCGAGGGGTAGGCCCGGCGGTGGCTGGCCGGGTGCCCAACTCTCATCGAGCACGTCGACCTCGTCGAACGGTTCGCGATCGCCGATCAACTCGATCTCGGCATCCTCGTGCACATCCCAGGTCGCGGATTCCGGCGTCACTTCCCGCTCACGCCGCTGGTGTCCTTGCACCGCCCCATGGCGGTTTGCTCGATCGGGCTCCATCGCGAACCCTCCGTTCTCTCACTACGAAGAGGATGACTCCCGGTAGGCACGGCGTCCATAGCCAAAAGGCCCTTCCCGCGCACTGCGGTTCTCTACCGTTGCGCCATGACGGGAGACGCGGACGCGGGAATCCGGCGGGTGCTCGCCGCATTGACGACCGCAGATGCCCTCGATGCGCTCGGGACGTACGTCAGTGGCGCGGACCTCACGTCGTTCCTCCTCGAGGTGACCCGCCGACGCGCGGCCGCGTTGTCGCCGGCCGACGTGCTTCGCCGCGCCCGCACGGACCGTTTTGTCGAGCCCGGGACCGTCGACGCGCGGGGGTTGCACCGCGTGATCGCGACGGTCGTCGACTCCATTCCGGCCGGCTTCGAGTTCGTCGAGCCGGCCCCAGTCGCTCCCCTGGGCACCCATTCGGTGATCGCGACGGTCCACCAGCACAAGGTCGTCTCGACGGTGCGCGGCACCGAGGTCGCTGCCGACCCCACCAACACGCTGGCGCTCCTCGCTGCGCTCCGGAGAGCTTCGGGCTCACAAGGAACGCTCCGACTCGGCGCGGTACAGCGGGTGCTGCGTGCACAGCCCTTCGGCGATATCGGTCAGGCGCACTTCACCGTGGTCGGCCTCGTCATCGCGGGACGCGACGGTGGGAACCTGAGCTTCGAGCGAACCGCGCTGATCGAGCAGGTCGGCGTCATGGTGGAAGCGGTCAGGAGTGTCACGGACTCCGGGATCAGCGTGCGCGTCACGAACCTGCGCGACGAATACACCGACGCCATCATCGGCGAGCTAGCGCACGCGATCCCGCACGCGACGGTCACGGCCGACCCGGATCGGGAAGCCGGGCGGGGGTACTACTGCGACCTCTGTTTCAAGGTCATCGTGCGCACCCTGACGGGCGACGTCGAGGTCGGTGATGGCGGGTTCACGGATTGGATGGGCACGCTGACGGGTAACCGAAAGGAGCGTCTGCTCATCGGCGGCCTCGGACTCGACCGTCTCGTTTCCCTCGTCGGGAGCGTCAGCTGAGCTCCGCGAGCAGATCCGCGGCCGGGATGGAACCAGGAGGAACGCGATCGGCGGCGGCCGCGGTCGCGCGTCGCAGCAGGAGCGCGTTGACCGGCGTGGGGAGGTCCACCGAAGCACCGACGCGCACGATCTCGCCGTTCAACGCGTCGGCCTCCATGGAACCCAGCCCGCGCGCCAATGATTGCCACGACGAACCGCCGCCGCGGCCCGAGCCATCGATCACCCCCACCTGGAGCAGGTCGGCGCGCCGCGCCTTCTCCTCCGCGCTCGACGCGAAGTCGATCGCCGCGGCCTGAAAGCACGCGATCGCTTCCGCGCGAGCGCGTCCGACCAATTCGATGCCGGCGTCGTCGAGCCCGCACATCGCTTCGACCGCGTTGCCGACGTTCATCAACAGTTTTGTGTATTTCCACCGCATGACGTTCGGCACGGCTCGCGCGTCGAACCCGCCGCGGCCCAGGATCCCCACGAGTTCGCGCGCGATGTCGTCAACGCCACCGTCGGCGAGCCCGACGTCGAACAGCCCCGGGATCGGCGATGCGTACGCTTCCACTCGGCCCGGTTCGAGATGCGCGGCGGGCATCATCACCACGACTCCGTAGGTACGCGGGAACCGCGCCGCGACGACCCGCTCATTGATCACGCCGTTCTGGAAACACGCCACCGGCGTCTCGACCGGCGCAAATCGCACCAACTCTTCGAGGACCGGAGCGGTGTCCTGGCTCTTGACTGCGAGCGCCACGATCGTCGACGCGTCGATCGCGGCCTCCCCGACCGACGGCGCGACGGGCACGGAGATCGTGACGGTGCGCGTCGGCTCCGCGAGCACGATGCCGTCGGTCGCGATCGCCGCCGCGTGCAGGCCGCGAGCCACGACCGTGACATCCACATCGGCTTCCGCGAGTCGTGCGGCCACGGCGCCACCAATCGCACCCGCGCCGACGATCACCAACCGGGTCATGCCCGGATCGTAGGTGCCATCCGTGTCGTAGCTTGGGTGGCATCGACCGCTTGACCCTGCTCGACGAGTTGCGCGCCATCGCCCAGACGGGCCTGCACTACGCGACCGACCCGTACGACCGCGAGCGGTGCACTCGCCTGCTCGCGCTCGCGACCGCGGGCTACGCGGAGGCGCTCGATCTCCCCGAACCCGAAGTGCGGGCGCGGCTCGCACGCGACCTCGGATACGTCAGCGCGAAGGTGGGCGCCGACGCCGCGATCTTCGACGACGACGATCGGATGCTCATGGTGTTGCGCGCCGACGACGAGTCGTGGGGCTTGATCAGCGGCTGGGTCGACCCGGGAGAATCACCGGCCGCGACCGTCGTGCGCGAAGTGCGGGAAGAGGTCGGACTCGATGCCACCGTCGTTTCCCTCCTGGAAGCCCACGGACGCGCCGCGAGCGCGCAGAACGGACCACACGCGGTCGTCTCCGTGGTGTTTCTCTGCACGGTCGCGCCGGGACCTATCACCATCTCCCACGAATCGCTGGCCGCCGAGTACCGCGCACTCGAAACCGTCGAGCGATGGCATGCGAATCACGCAGAGCTCGCCCACCACGCCCGCGACGCCTGGCGCACCCGCCGCGGGTAAACGGCGCGCGTCCCCGACAGTCTTCTTTGTCGAAATTGATCGTCCTCGTCGCGACGCCATCTCACCACCATCACCTCAACTCTTGAAGAGGAACTCGACGTCGTCGCCGAGCAAGTCTTCGACTTCTTCGGCCAGCGCGCGGTTCTTCGCCAATCCCGGGTCGAGGTCCAGAATCTGCTCGGCCGCGGTCCGCGCAAACATCACGTACTTCTCGTCGCGCGGCAGCTTCCCCAACTTCAGGTCGCCGAGGCCGGCCTGCCGTTCGCCGAACACCTGCCCCGATCCACGGATCTCGAGGTCACGTTCGGCCAGCAAGAACCCGTCGGTCGATTCCTCCATCGCCGTCATGCGCGCCTCGCCGTCGGGGGTCGACGGATCCGCGAACAGGTAACACCACGCCTCGGTCCCGCCTCGACCCACACGACCGCGCAGCTGATGCAACTGCGACAGTCCGAAGCGATCCGCGTCTTCCACGATCATGACGGTGGCATTCGGCACGTCGACCCCCACCTCGACCACGGTGGTTGCCACCAACACTTGCGTCTCGCCGGTTCGGAAGGCGGTCATCGCGGCTTCCTTGTCCGCCGATTTCATCTGGCCATGCAACAAGCCCAGCCGCAGGCCGTACAACTCGCCGCCGGCCAGCTCCTCGAACTCCTCGGTCGCCGCCTTGGCCTCGATCTTGGGAGATCCCTCCACCAACGGACACACCACGAACGCCTGGTGACCGGCCGCGATCTCGGCGCGCAACCGGTCGTAGGCCACCCGGCGGTCGAGCGGGCTCGGCCCGATCACCTCCGTGACCACGGGCGTGCGACCGGGCGGCATCTCCCGCAGCTCAGTACGGTCGAGGTCGCCGTAGACGAGCATCGCGGCAGTCCTCGGAATCGGCGTGGCCGTCATCACCAGCACGTCGGGTGAATCGCCGAGCCCGCGCAACAGAGAGCGCTGCTCCACCCCGAAGCGATGCTGTTCGTCGATGACCGCGAGTCCGAGCTTCGTGAACGGCGCGTCGCCGTAGAGCAAAGCGTGGGTTCCGACCACGATGTCGATCTCCCCGGCCGCCAGCCCCGCCGCGATCTTGCGTCGATCGGCCGCGCCAACGCGGTTGGTGAGCAGCGCCACCGTCACCGGCCGCTCCGCGAGCAGCGTCGTCTCACTCGGCACAACCAACGTCGAGAGGGTCTGGGTCGCGACCGCATACAGCTGCTCGGCGAGCACCTCGGTGGGCGCCATCAATGCGCCCTGGTATCCGCCCTCCACAGCCATCAGCAACGCGGTGATCGCCACGAGCGTCTTGCCCGAACCGACCTCGCCTTGGAGCAGGCGATGCATCGGCACCGGGCGGGCCATGTCGGATCGGATCGCCGCGATCGCCTCCACCTGATCGCCGGTGAGCGCGAACGGCAACGCGGCGAGGAATCGATCCACGAGTGCGCCGTCGACGGCGTGCGCGATCCCCGACTCCTCGGCTTCGATCGCGCGCTTGCGCGCCACGAGCCCCACCTGCATGCGCAGGAACTCGTCGAAGCGCAACCGCCGTCGCGCCCTTTCCGCGTCGCGTGTGGACTCAGGCGCGTGCACATCGTGATACGCGGTCGTGCGGTCGATGAGCTTCAACTCGTCGAGCACACCTTGGAGCAAGGTCTCCGCCAGCGCGCCCGCCCACTCGAGCGCCAGCGTGACCACGGGTTGGATCTCCCAGCTCGACACGTCGGCCTTGCCCGACTGCGGATAGATCGGCATGACCACACCGGTCTTCGTGTCGCCGACGCGTCCGAGCACGTCGACGACCGGGTTCGTCATCTGCCGTTTCCCGCGGTACACGTCGAGCTTGCCGTAGAGCGCGAGTTCCGTCCCCGCCGTCAACTGCTTCTCGCGCCACGGCTGGTTGAAGAACACGAGGTTGAGCAACCCGCTGCCGTCTTCCACGACGGCTTCGACCATCTTCTTGCGATTGCGGGTGACGCGACTGGAGACACGTTGCACCTCCGCGACGATCGTGGCTTCCTCACCCACCTCCAACTCGGCGATCTCCGACTGGCGAGTGCGGTCGTGATACCGGCGCGGATAGTGACCGAGCAGATCGAGCACGCTCTCGAGCGGCGGGTTCATCGCCGCAAGCTTGTCGAGCATGCGAGCCGAGATTCCCGGCACCTCCGTGAGCGGGGCGTGCGCGAGCGCGCGCAGGGTGCGGGCGGCGGCCGTGACTACTCCACTCCGATCAAGTACGGGTACAACGGCTGGCCGCCGTCGTGCACCTCGACCTCCACTTCCGGGTGCTTCAGCCCGAGGTGCTCGCGCACGCGCTGGGTTTCGGAGCTGCGCGCGTCGCTGCCCACCAGCACGGTCACGATCTCGGAGTCTTCGTCGATCAGCGCGTCGAGCAACGCAAACGCGGCCTCGGCCGCGGATGTGGTCGCGATGCAGATGCCGTCGCGGCCGATGGCGATCCAATCGCCCTTCCGGATCGCACCACACTCGGCCACGGTGTCACGGACCGATTGGGTCACCTCGCCGGCCGCGGTGCGCGCGACCGCCTCGGCGAGCGCTCCCACGTTGGTCTGGAGATCGGCGTCCGGGTCGTAGCCCACCAGCGCGCCGAGCGCCTCCACCATCGAATGGGTCGGCACCACCGCCACCGACTTCTCCGTGAGCGCGTCGACCTGACGCGCCACGGGCACGATGTTCTTGTTGTTCGGCAAGATGATCACCGAGTCCGACGGACAGCGTTCCACCGCTTCCAAGATCTGCGCGGTCGACGGGTTCATCGATTGACCGCCGGCCACGATCTCCTGCACGCCGAGACTCGCGAGCAGCCGCCGCACGCCGTCGCCCACCGCGATCGCGACGACCGCGGTCTCGACCATGTCTTCGGGCGCGTGCACAACGGGGGCCGGGACGGTCGCGCCGTGTTCCGCGACCCACTGCTCCTCCTCGACCTCCTCGAGAAGGTCCGTCACACGAATCGCGTGCGGCTTGCCCGCCTCGATACCGGCCTCGATCGCACCGCCGATATCGTCGGTGTGTACGTGACAGTTCCAGAGACCGTCGCCGCCCACCACGACGATCGAGTCGCCGAGCGCCGCCCACGCGTTCTTGAACGCCGGAATGGTGGCGTCCGGCGCATCGAGGAAGTACATGACCTCGTAGCGCAGCGACGACACATCGCCGTGCGCGGCGTGCGACTCCACGATCAACGGCGCCGCGCGATCCGCGGGCTCCGGCATCGGTCGACCGTCGACAACTTCGAGAAATGCATCGAGCAGGAGGGTGAAGCCCTGACCACCCGCGTCGACGACGCCCGCGTCGCGCAAGACCGGCAACATCTCGGGCGTCTGCGCGACGGCCTGACGCGCCGCGACGGCCGCGTCGTCCAACACGTCGACGAGGGTCGCCTTGCCGTCGTTGCGAGCGTTCTCGGCGGCCTCGGCCGACCACCGCACCACGGTGAGAATGGTGCCTTCCACCGGTCGCATGACTGCCTCGTACGCGGCATCGGACGCGGTACGGAGCGCCGCGACGATCTCGGCCGGCCCGGCGGTGTCACGGCCGCGGAATGTATCGGCGAGGCCCCGGAGAATCTGAGACAGGATCACTCCCGAATTGCCGCGGGCGCCCATCAGCGACCCGTGCGATATCGCCTGGCAGACCTCGTTCATCGCCTCGGCGGTTCCCAGTTCCTGCACGACGGATTCGACCGTCAGCGTCATGTTCGTGCCGGTGTCGCCGTCGGGCACCGGGTACACGTTGAGCCGGTTGAGCGCCTCCTGGTGGATGCGCAGCGCATCCCGGAACCGGGTGATGACCCGGCGAACGTCCTGCGCGCCGAGCTGCTCGAGTGCCGCCATGGCGCCGCATCGTAGGCGTCGACTGACCTGTCTCGGCGGCTTGCTGCTACCCTCGGGAGTTCTTCCAGGGGCTCCCGGGACCAACTCCGACACCCGGCGCCGATCCACCCCTCCGAGCATCGAGTTGAGGTTTCTCCATGGCATCCGTCTGCGAAGTCTGCGGCAAGAAGCCCATCTTCGGAAAGCGTGTGAGCCACTCGCACCGTCGCACCAACCGACGTTGGAACCCGAACGTGCAGCGCGTCCGGGCGATCGTCGACGGGTCGCCGCGTCGTCTCCACGTGTGCACCTCGTGCATCAAAGCCGGCAAGGTCCAGAAGCCGTAGTCATGCAGGGTGTCGTGCGCAGCTTCGATCCCGGAACCGGCGAGGGACAGCTCGTCGCGACCGACGGTTCCCGCACGGAATTCCTCCTTGCCGCAGACGCGTTGGAGGGCTCGATCTTCCGCATGCTGCGCCAAGGCCAGCGGGTGAACTTCGATCTCGACCCCCGCGGCAACGCCACCCTGGTCCGTAGCGGTGCCGAGATCGACATGGCACTTCCGCCGGACATCCAGGTGTAAGCGGAAGCTCCGGACCGCCCATGGAGCTCGACGACGACGACGGCACCCTCGCCGGCTGGCACCGTGATCCGTCGGGCCGCCACGAACTGCGGTTCTGGAACGGCACCAGCTGGACCGAGCACATCATCGACGAGGGCATCCCCGGGCTCGACTTCCCGACCCGAAGCGGCCGCGCCCCAGGAACCCCCGCGACCCCTACTCCGGCACCGCCCACCGAGTTGGCCACCGCGGTGACCACGCCCGCGGCCGCGCCCACTCCAGCCCCGCACCTGCCGGCGGAGGTGTTGGGAGCAACTGACCAACCAGTGATCGACCTCGTCGCAGCCGCGGAGGCGGAAGCCGAGGTGGCCGAACCGCCACCGAAGGTCGTCGGGATTGACGAGCCACTCGTGGTGGCCGCGCACGATTCCGGGGCCACCCATGCTCGCCCCGGGGGCCGCAGCCTGCGCGCGCGTCGGCGCGCGACCCCGCCGGTGACACCACTGGCGCCCACGGCCTCCGCCCCTTCCACACCTCCACCACCTCCTCCTCCCGAAGCGCAGGCGCCCGAATCGCCCGAGGTCGACGTCACCCCGCCACCCGAGCCGTCGATTTCCGCAGCGCCGATTCCCACACCGTCCATGCCCGAGACGTCCATGCCCGAGCCGTCCATTCCCGAGCCGGTGCCACCCGAGCCAGTCGCCGCTCCGGAAGTGCCCGTGCCCGTCGCCGCCGATCATGTGCGCGTCATTGCGGAGCCGCCGACGGTCGCATCGCCGGCCGGGAACAGTGCGGGATCGAACACCAGCGCGATCGCGGATCCCCATCGGCTCGCGTCCGCACATCAGCCCGACGCGATCACCGGTCCGCGCGTCGCGGGGATCAGCCCGGTCCCCGTCAAGCGCTTCCGGCCAGGCTCGCCACCGCCGAGCCCCCTTGCGGGTCCACGAGCGTTGCCCGCGCCCGCCGGTCCGGTCGGCACCATCGTCGACCCGTGGTATCACAAGGCCAACCGCTGGGTCGCGATCCTCGTGGTGGGCATCCTGGCCGCCGTGACTGTTGTACTCGTCACCACGCTGACCGGCGACACCGGGTCTTCTCGGCTCGGAAGTCGGCCGCCCGCGGCCGCGCCCGAGGGCACCAAGGTCATCGACGGCGACGGCTTCGGGATCGCGGCACCGTCGGGCTGGATCGTCGCGACGGATCCTGGCAACACGTTCCCGCAACTCCGTCGCACCAACTGGGGAACACCGCTTGCCGCGACCGATTCCGCCAACGGGGAGGCGATCGTCGTCGTGCCCCTCCGGAACCTGCGCCACAATCCCCAGGTGGACCCGGAACTGTTCTGGTCCGATCAGGTGCTCGGCGCCGGGACCACCCGATCGATCACCGCCGGCGCGCCGCTCGGAGTACACGGCTTCCGCGCCAACGAGATCACCGCCACCGATCCCTCGGGTCGGGCCCTGACCGCGGCGTCGATCGACACCGGCGATCGCACCTACCTGGTGGCCGTCACGGCCCGCACGCCGGAGCAGGCCGCCAAGCGTTTCGAAGCCTTGATCCAGACGTTCGACGCCCGGTAACCACCGGCTCGTCCGGTCCACCGCCGGATTCGGGAGCGGAAGAGCCCGTCACTACACTTTCTGGACCCTTCTCGCGGAGCCGCGGGGGAAGAAGGAGCGAACCGTGTCGATCGTCGTGAACGCGCCCACAAAGCACAAACGCCTGCTGGCCTGGGTCGAAGAAATGGCCGAACTCCTGGAGCCGGACGCGGTCCATTGGTTCGACGGCTCGGACGCGGAGGCCGACATCCTGTGCCGGGACCTGGTCGATGCCGGCACGTTCGTGCCGCTCGATCCGGCCAAGCGCCCGAACTCCTATTGGGCCGCTACCGACCCGTCGGACGTGGCGCGGGTCGAGGACCGCACCTACATCTGTTCCACCACGGAAGATGGCGCGGGCCCGACCAACAACTGGAAGGACCCGGCGGAGATGCGCGGCATTCTCGACGGTCTCTTCCACGGCGCCATGCACGGCCGCACGATGTACGTGGTGCCGTTCAGCATGGGCCCGCTCGGTTCGGCCCTGTCGTACATCGGCGTGGAGATCACCGACTCCCCATACGTCGCGGTCAGCATGCGCACCATGACCCGCGCGGGCCAGCCCGCCCTCGATGTGCTCGGCGACGATGGCGACTTCGTACCGTGCGTGCATTCGCTCGGCGCGCCACTCGCCGAGGGTGAGGCCGACGTCGCGTGGCCGTGCAACGCGGATGAGAAGTACATCGTTCATTTCCCCGAGACCCGTGAAATCTGGTCGTACGGTTCGGGCTACGGCGGGAACGCGCTTCTCGGCAAGAAGTGCTTCGCGCTCCGCATTGCGTCGGTCATGGCCCGCGACCACGGCTGGCTCGCCGAGCACATGCTCATCCTCAAGCTCACCTCCCCTGCGGGCACCGCGCACTACGTGGCCGCGGCGTTCCCGTCGGCGTGCGGTAAGACCAATCTCGCGATGCTCATCCCTTCGATCCCGGGATGGAAGGCCGAGACGATCGGTGACGACATCGCGTGGATGAAGTTCGGT
>JANYLF010000244.1 GCA_025357995.1 Acidimicrobiia bacterium
CACGCTCGACGCAGCGTGGCGCGATTCGCCACGATCAAGACACCGTCGAAACCCTCATCGGCACCGGCGGTCACGTCAGTGCCCGCGCCCACACGCTGCCGATCGTGGTCGCAACGGTCGACGCCGCGGCCTTGGACCGACTCGCGACATCGCCCAATGTCGTCAGTGTCACCGCCGACGATCCCGTCCCCGCCGCACTCGTCAACAGTGGGCCCGTCGTCGGAGTTCCGGCGAGTCAGGACGCTGGGTACACCGGCCGCGGGATCGCAGTCGCGATCCTCGACACCGGCGTGGACTCCGCGCACCCGTTCCTCGGCAATCGAGTCGTCGACGAGTCGTGTTTCTCCGCGGTCGGAAGTTGTCCGAATGGCACCTCGACCCAGAGCGGGCCCGGATCCGCCGCGCCGTGCACCTACGCGCCGAGCGGGTGTCGTCATGGAACGCACGTCGCGGGCATCGCCGCCGGAAGCGCACTCGATGCCACCGGCATGGCACCACGCGCATCGATCATCGCGGTGCAGGTCTTCTCCCGTATCGACAATCCCACGTTCTGCACACGCGGCGAGAATCCCTGCCCCCTCACGTTCCCGTCGGATTGGATCCTCGGGTTGGAGCACGTCTATGAGCTGCGCGACACCTACAAGATCGCGGCCGCGAACATGAGCATCGGTGGGATCACGTTCCAGTCCGCGTGCGACGGCGACCCCGTGAAGCCGGCCATCGATCAGCTCCGCGCCGTCGGGATCGCCACCGTCGTCGCCGCCGGCAACGAGGGCCTCACCGACTCCATCGACTATCCCGCGTGCATCTCCAGCTCCGTGTCGGTCGGTGCCACCGACGACGCCGACAACATCGCGAGCTTCTCGAATAGTCACCCGCAAATCAACCTCTTCGCACCCGGTGTGAACGTCCGCTCATCGGTGCCCGGCGGTGGCTTCGCCTTCTTCAACGGAACGTCGATGGCCACGCCGCACGTGACCGGCGCGTTCGCGTTGGCGAAGGAGCAGAACCCGAACGCCACCGTCGACGACATCGTGGCCCGCATGAAGTCGACCGGACGGGTCATCCACGACGCCCGCAACGGAGTCGACACTCCCCGCCTCTGCACGTCGGGTGCGCTCGGTTTCGACCGATGTCCCAACCACAATGCGAGCCGGCGTCCGTCGATCAGCGCCAACGGCCAGTCGGTCGCGTTCGAATCCGATGCGCCGCTGGTGGTCGGCGACACCAATGGTGTGACCGACGTGTACCTGCGCAGCATCGGCGCGGGCACCACCACGCGCGTGAGCGTCACGAGCGGCGGGTTGCAAGGCTCCTTGGCGTCGACGCATCCTGCGATCTCGGGCGCAGGCACCCGCATCGCGTTCGACTCGCTCGCGCCCGACCTCGTGGGCGGAGATACGAACGGCGCGAGCGACGTGTTCGTGCGCGATCTGAGCGGAGGCATTACGGCACTCATCAGCGCGGCGAACGGTGGCGCACAAGGTCCTGGTCCGTCGCGCGATGCGGCCATCTCGACCGACGGCACGATCGTCGCGTACGCCACGAACAACGCGTTCGTGCCGGCCGACACCAACGCCGCGACCGACGTGTACATCGGAGATCTCTTGAACGGCACCACGACGCTGGCCAGCCTCGCCACCGATGGTTCGATCGCCAACGGCGCGAGCCGCCGTCCGTCCCTCGATACGACCGGACGCTTCGTCGGATTCCAATCCGACGCGACCAATCTCGCGGGCGACACGAATCAGCAGACCGACGCATTCGTGCGCGACCGCGCGAGCGTGCTCACCCAACGCGTGTCCACCTCGTTCTTCGGCGGCCAGGCCGGTTCGTGGACCGAGGGTGCCGTGATCGCGTCTACCGGCGGGATTGTGGCAATGGACTCGGCGGCCACCGACCTCATCGACCAGCCCGATACCAATGGTGCGATCGATGTGTATCGCCGAGCACTCATCACACCGCAGGTGAGCGGCTTCATCGCCGGGCCGATCGCCCGCGGCGCCACGGGGCCGTTCACCCTCAGCGGCCGCGGCATTCTCGGTCCCGTGCTCCTCACGAGCAGCGCCGGGGTCACGATCAACGTCACCACCGTCACGGCCACCCAGATCACGGGCACCATCACCGTTGGTGCATCGGTTGGCGTCGGTCAGCACAACGTGAATGTCGTGAATCTGAGCTCCGTCCCCGGATTCTTCAGTGCCACGCTGTGTGCGGGGTGTCTCAACGTGGTGTAGCCGGGTCACGAACCGGCCAGAGGGATCGCTTCCAGGGCTACGATCTGACACGCACGTCAGGTTTCCGGGGGGTCACCCATGACAAACGTCGATCTCATGGCACTGGCGGCCAGCCGCGGCCGCCTCAGCGCCGTTCCCACGGTGGATCAGGTCACCGCCGAGGTCGTGCGCGGGGCCATGGAGACCATCTGCTTCGAGATGGCCACCTACGTCTCGCGTACCGCGACGACGCCGATCCTCAACCAGTCGAACGAACGCAACGCGACGATTCTCGACGCACAGGGACGCCTCGCCGCGCTCTCCGTGGGAATCCCGCAGTTCATGCTCACCTCCACCTTGCCGGTGCGCTTCGCGCTCGACTACCTCGGCGTGGAGGAGTTCCGCGAGGGCGATGTGTTCGTGGCCAACGATCCGTATCACGGCGGCGGCCACCTCCCCGACTACAACGTGTTCGCGCCGGTCTATGCCGACGATCCCGCGCACCCCGGTACCCGCCGCATGGTGTTGATCGCGAGTATCCAGTGTCATCACGGCGACACCGGCGGCGGCGTGCCCGGCGGCTACAACGTGACCGCGAACGACATCTGGGGTGAAGGTGTCCGTTGGCCGGTCCTCAAGGTCATCGATCGCGGCGTCGAGCGTCGTGACGTGCTGCTCGCCTTGCAGACCAACAACCGTATCCCTTCCTACATCGGCGACATCCGCGCGCAGATGGGTGCGGCACAGCTCGCGGTGCGGCGTCTCGGTGAGATCCTCGAGACCTATGGCACCGACACCGTCGAAGAGTCGGTCGACTTCATGATCGATTACGCGGCGCGACGCTTCCGGGAAGAGGTCGCCGCGTGGCCCGACGGCGTGTACGAAGCCGACGCGTACGTCGATCACGACCCACTTGGCAACCCCGACATCCATCTCCACGCGAAGATCACCGTCGCGGGTGACCAGCTGACCATCGACTACACCGGCTCGGACACGCGTACCGAGATCCAGGCGTGGTCCACGTTCGGCAACACACGCGGCTACACGGTCGGCCAGATCGCGTCGATGATGGATCCCGAGATCCCGAAGAACGAAGGCTTCTTCGATCAGATCCGGTTGGTCGTTCCGTCCGGATGTGTCCTGAACCCGTTGCCCGGTCGGCCCGTGAGCGCCGGCACCCACCATCCGGGCGCGGATGTGGGCGAGGTGATCGCGGTCGCGTTGCAGCACGTGCTGCCCGACAAGGCCGTGCCCCAGACGTACAAGACCGGCATCCCCACGATTATCGTCGGCATCGATCCCGTCACCGGCCAGTCGTTCACCGACCATTCGGCCGAGGTATACGCGGGGTGGTGCAACGCGGCCAAGGGCATGGACGCGTGGGGCGCGCAGAACGCGAGCTTCGGCAACCTCTGGAAGGCGACGGCCGAAATCAACGAAAGTCTGTACCCACACGTGCAGTGGAGTCGCGACTACCGCACCGACTCCGGCGGTCCGGGTCAGTGGCGCGGTTTGTGCGGGAGCCACTACGAGAAAGAGGTGCGGGTCGACGCCAAGGTCTACACGTACGTGGTGGGGATGAAGTACCCGATGCCGGGGATCTGCGGCGGCAAACCGGGCGAGCCGAACCGCATGGTGATTCGGTACGGCTCGGACGACCCGTTCACGGTCAAGCACACCGCCGATTGGGTTCCGATCGCGGCGGGCGAGCGCATCATGTACGACTACGGCGGCGGCGGCGGTTGGGGCAATCCTCTCGACCGCGACCCCCAAGCCGTCCTCGACGATGTGCTCGACGAGTACGTGAGCGTCACCGGAGCCGAGCGCGACTACGGCGTGGTGTTCACCGGCACGTTGGAAGATCTCACGCTCGCGGTCGACGCGGCCCGCACCGACGCGCAGCGTTGCGCACGGCGCGTGTGAGGCGTCCATGACGTACCGCGTCGGCGTCGACGTCGGCGGCACCTTCACCGATCTGATCTGTGTCTCGGATGACGGTGAAGTCTTCCTCGACAAGACCCCAACCACGATCGATGACCAATCGCGCGGCGTGATGACCGGCATCGTGCAACTCGCAGATCATTTCGGTCGTTCACTCACGGAGTTCTGTGCCGAGCTCGAGATCGTCGTGCACGGCACGACGACGGCCGACAACACGATGATCGAGATGACCGGTGCGCGGACCGGGCTGCTCGTCACCGAGGGGCATCGCGACGAGATCGAGATGCGCCGCGTGCACAAAGAGCGAATCTGGGATCCGTCGTACCCCGCACCCCCCGCCATTGCCCGGCGCCGGGCCCGCATTGCGATCGCGGAGCGCATGAGTCACACCGGCGATGTGTTGCTCCCCATGAACGAAGCCGCCGTGCGCGCCGGGGTGCAACGGTTACGCAAGCTCGATGTGCAGTCGATCGCGATCATGTTCCTCTTCTCGTTCGTGAACCCGGCCCATGAGCTGCGGGCCGCCGAAATCGTGCGCGAAGAGTTCCCCGACGTGGACCACCTCTCGATGTCGCACGAGGTGATGGCGCGCGGACCCGAGTTCGAGCGCGTGTCGACCACGTTGGTGAACGCGTATGTCGCGCCGAAGATCTCCCGATACATCGACAGCCTGGAGGCGCAACTTCGTGAGGCGGGTTATGGCGGCCAGCTCCTCATCATGCAGTCGACCGGTGGCGTGATGCCTCCCGACTACGTCTCTCGCCGCGCGGTCACCTTGCTCGCGAGCGGGCCCGCCGGTGGTGTGATGGGCTCCGCGCTCGCGGCAGGCCGCGCCGGCGTCGACGACTTCATCGCGGTCGACATGGGCGGGACGAGCTTCGATCTCTGCCTCGTGCGCGGCGGCCGACCGGAGATCAAGACCGATTGGAACTGGCGCTACCGCTATTACATCGGACTGCCGATGGTCGACGTGCAGAGCGTGGGCGCCGGCGGCGGGTCGATCGCCCGGGTCCGCCAAGGCGCGCTGCTCGTCGGCCCGGAGTCGGCCGGATCGAGCCCGGGTCCGGCCTGTTACGGGCGTGGCGGCCAAGAGCCGACGGTCACCGACGCCGATGCCGTCCTCGGATATCTGCCTCCCGAAGGCTTCGCGGGTGGCCGCATGCAACTCGATGTCGACGCGGCGCGTGCGGCGATCGCGCGCGACGTCGCGGAACCGAACGGCACCGATGTGACCGAAGCCGCGTGGGGTATCGAACGGATCGTCAACGCCAACATGGCGAACGCGACGCGCCGAGTCCTTGCATCGCACGGTGCCGACCCGCGCCCGCTCGCGCTCATCGCGTACGGCGGCAACGGCCCCGTCCACGCGTGGGCCATCGCGAGCGAACTCGGCGTCGGTCGCATCCTCATCCCCAAGGCCGCGCCGGCGTTCTCCGCGTTGGGTGTGCTCGTTGCCGATTCGCTCGTCGACCTCGTGCGCTCCTACGTGACTCCGCTCGCCCAGGTCGACCTCGTCCGCCTCCGTCGGTTGATGGACGACGTCACGGACGAAGCCGTCAAGGAGCTCGAACCAACGGGCCTCGGTGCGACCACGACCGAGCACTTCGTGCAGATGTGTTACCCGGGCCAGAACTTCGACATGAGCGTGGCGACCTCGCCCGACGTGGCCGAGGACGATCTCATCGGCCTGTCCGAGCGGTTCCACGCGCAGCACGAACGTGACCGCGGATTCAGCTTCCGGAACCAGCCACCGCTGATTCGTGGCGTCCGCCTGGTGGCACGGGCCACCACGCCGAAGCCCGCGCAGTTCGCAGTGCTCGGCACCGTCACCGACGCGAGCGCCGCGCGTATCGGCACACGAGACGCGTACTTTGGCGTCGAGTTCGTGAGCACACCCGTCTACGACGGTGTGCAGCTCGCTCCAGGGATCGACATCGCCGGGCCCGCGCTCGTGCAGGAACCCTTCACCGTCGTGGTGGTACCGCCCGGTGCCAGACTCACCCTCGACCCCACCGGGAACTACGAACTGTTCCTGAACTGACGACACAGAGGCAGGCCAGGTATGTCGGCGTTACAGATCACCTCGATCATCGGTATACCGCTCGCGGTGTTGTTCGTGACCGTCGTGCTGTTGGCATTCGCGCGACCCGATCGCGACGAGGACAACGGCGTATACGCGGCGTACCTCGCCGTAGCATCAATTTTCTCGCTCTACCTCGGGCTCCTCGCGCTATCGGCACTCGGAGAGACGATCACTCAGTACCTCGTCGTCGGTACGGATCCGTCGAACAGTGATGTCGCGAACCCGGTCGCGGGCCGCGCGGCCCTGAACCTCGTGGTGGGGGCAAACGGAGCCGAGTCCATCGCCGCGTACGCGACCCTCACAGGGCTTATGGGCATCGCGTACGCGTACCACGCACGGCGGCGCTCCGAACTCGGTACATCCGAGAGGGCGAGCCCGACCGTCGGCAACGTCGACCGGGCGTATCGTGCCGGCGTCTGTTTCGCCATGCTCTCGCTCATCGGGGTAGGCGCATTGATCGCCGGAGCCTCGGGATACGACTTCTTCTCGCAACCGGTCGGATCGACGGATCAGGTTCGGGACTATTCCATGGGGTCGTTCGTGACCTACGGCGCGCTCATCCTTGTCGCCGGCGCGATATTCCGCCTGAACGTGTGGGGAATCCGCGGCGGAGATACGACGGACGACGAAGAACCCGAGCCCGCCGACGTCGAGAACGTGCGGTGACTCAGGCTGCGGTGTCGGACCACGGCACGGCGTGGTCGACGAGCACGGTGCAGTGGTAGCGGCGTTCCGCGATCTTGCGCGCTTCGACTTCGGCCGCGAGGGGGTCGGCCGCGTCGACGAGCACCATCGTGATGCCGTTACCTTCGCTCCGGTCGAGCGTTTGGATTGTCACTCCGTAGGTCATGGTCAAGTCCTCCACCATCACCAACGTTTCGGCATCCCATTCCGTTCCTTGAGGGGCCTGAGTCGTCCGACCCATCCCATCACCGGGTACCACCGCTGATGGGATTCCTCGAACTGCACGAGCGAGTGATCCTCGAGGCCGCGGCCGACCGGCTGGTGCCGTCGACCGCCGACGGTCACCCTGGCGCGCGGGCGTTGGGCGTCGTCGACTACATCGACGGGCTGCTCGACGCGTTTGCAATCGATCCGCCGCGCATCTGGGCCGGCGGGCCGTACTCCGGTCGCGCCGGCGGTGCCGCGAGCTTCGGCGCGTTCATGACGCTGTCCCCCTTGGAGGAACTCGCGTGGCGCACGCGGATCGAGGGATCGCAGGGAATTCCCGAGCGTGAGCGGATGGGCCCCATCGTCGGTTGGCAGACCCAGTACCGCGACGGCATCGCCGCGCTGGGCACGGATTTCGCGACGGTCGCCGGTGTGGAACAAGACGCGCGGTTGAACGCCGTCGACGAGTTTCGTGACGTGCTCTACCAGCACGCTGTGGAAGGTGCCTACGCCGCGCCCGAGTACCTCGGGAACCGCGACCTCCTCGCGTGGAAGGCCATCGAGTTCCCCGGCGACGTTCAACCCCGCGGCTACACCGACGCGGAGGTGGAGCAGAGGTGAGCGACGCCCCAGGGCGCAATGCCCTCGATCCGGACGGGCGGAGCGGGGTCCCGAAGCGCCGCCCGGCGGTTACGCCCGGCGATACGGCGGCCCGGCCCGCAGGGCCAAGAGCGGAGAAGAAGTGACGGACCACAACACCTGGGATGCGGTCGTCGTCGGTACTGGTCCGGCGGGCGCGACGGCGGCGGAGGTGCTCACCGGCGCGGGATGGTCGGTTCTCATGCTCGAGAAGGGACGCAATCACCTCCTCGCGCTCGAGGCACCCTTCGGTCCGCTCGGCCACGTGTCCAACGACGAACTCAAGTTCATGCGTCGACACTTCCTCGGTCCGGACCCGTGGCTCGAACCGCGTACGTTCCGTCGGACCGACGCGGATGGCGAACGCATCGAGACCGGCGACGTCAACAACCTGCCGTCCACCGTCGGCGGCGGCGGATTCCACGCCGACGCCAAACTCCCGCGGTTCCGCGAAGACGACTTCAAACCGCTGAGCGCGGCTGGCCCCGTGGAGGGCGCCGACATCGTGGATTGGCCCGTCGACTACGACGAAAGGGAGCCGTACTACGCGGAGGCCGAGCGGGTGGTGGGCGTCGCGGGTGAGGCCGGAGCGAACCCGTTCGCATCGTGGCGCGCCGATCCGTACCCGATGCCCGCCGGTCCCGACATGTACTGCGCGGTGCTCACCACCGAGGCCGCGGCGCGCATGGGTTTTCACCCGTACCGCGCGCCCACGGGCGTGAACAGCGTCGCCTACGACGGCCGCCCGCCGTGCAACAACTGCGGATTCTGCGGCTACTTCGGCTGTCCGATCGACGCGAAGGGCGACCCGGTCGCGCCGCTTCGTCACGCGCTGCGCACCGGAAATTGCGAGATCCGCGACGAGAGCGTGGTGACCGATGTGCTCCTCGACGGCTCGGGCC
>JANYLF010000294.1 GCA_025357995.1 Acidimicrobiia bacterium
CGGGCGCTGTCGACGCGCTCGCGGGCCAGGCCGACCGCCGCCTCGAGGTCGGCCCGGGCGCTGCGTAGGCCCTCCACCAGCGCGTCACCCACGTCGGTCGACTCCTCCGTCAACGCATCGAAGCGGTCGCGCGCCGTCAGCAGCAGCCGCTCGGCGTCAGCGAGTTGGTCGCCGGCTTCGTCGCGTGCATCCATACGACCGAGATCGGCCTGCACCCGTATGGCATCGATTCGGGCGCGCGCGGCATCCATCGTCGCGTCGACCACCTCGTGGCCCAACTGCACCAGCAGGGATTCGAGTTCGCGGACCTTGCGCCGCAACGCTGCAACCGTCTCGGTCTGAGTCATCGTGTCACTCATCGGGACTCCTCTCGTCGGCTCCACTCTGCGCCGTTGCGGCGGAGATGCCCAGTGGCGAAGGTCCCGGTCCGGATCGGTCGGAGTTCCCACCACCGCAGCCGTTCGGGACGGCGCGGCGCGGGGGTATCGACACTTTCTGCGTGGAAACCAACCGCGGTATGTTCTTCGGAGTCCGTTTTCGAGGCAGCCAGGATCACGGAGACCCACGTGCGTCGCAATACCTTGTCGAGTTCGGCTCTTGTGTTCACCGCGATCGTCGCCGTCGCCGGGTGCTCGTCATCGAACCCGTCGTCGAGTACGCCGGCCCCCACGAAAGCTACGACGTCGCCCGGTTCCGGCCACGCGGCCCCGCAAGGCGCGCCTTGTCACATCGCCCGGCCCGCTCCACCCGCGGTGGTACCGGTCGCGGGCACACAACACGACTACACGATGACCTCGTTCGACGGTGCGCAGATCCGCTTCCACTGGTATCCGCTCGATCGCCGCGCCCCGACCGTCTTGATGGGACCCGGATGGGGCGAACCCGGCGCGACCGAGAACAGCGGCACAGGACTGTTCGGCGATTCGCCGATCGGCCAACTCCAGGCCGACGGCTACCACGTGCTCACGTGGGATCCGCGCGGCTTCGGGAAGTCGACTGGCACCATCGAGGTCGACAGTAAGGATGCCGAGGCGCGCGACGTGCAGGGGCTCATCGATTGGGTTGCCACGCAACCGCTCGCGCGGCTCGACGCGCCAACCGATCCCAGAGTCGGCATGGTCGGCGGTTCCTACGGCGGCGGTATTCAACTCCAAACCGCGGCCGTCGATTGTCGCATCGACGCCATCGTTCCGACGATCGCCTGGCACTCACTCACGACCAGTCTCAACAAGGCGCAGACCGTGAAGATCGGCTGGTCCAAGCTGCTCTATTCCGCCGCGGCGGGTCGCAAGCTCGACCCGCACATCACGTCGTCGTACAACGCGGGGATCACGACCGGCGTCATCTCGCCCGCCGACCGCGCGTGGTTCGCGTCCCGCGGGCCGGGTGATCAAATTGCCAAGATCAAGATCCCCACGCTCTTCATCCAAGGCACGGTCGACACGCTGTTCACCCTCGACGAAGCCGTGACGAACTATCGGAACCTGGTCGCACGCGGCGTTCCGACCGCGATGCTCTGGTACTGCGGTGGCCACGGCGTGTGCCTCACGAACGCCGGTGATGCCAAACGGTCCCAGCACGCCACCACCCTGTGGCTCCAACGCTGGCTGCAAGGCGATCGGTCGGTCGACACCGGTCCGCCAATCGACATCATCGACCAGCACGGCGACCGCTTCACCGCGCGCCGGGATCCCATCGGCACGGCCACGCTGATCGGTGCCGACGGCTCGGGTCGCCTGCCACTCACGGCCGATGGCGGCTCGGGTCCTGCACATCCCGCATCGGGTTCCGGCGGACCGATCGGCGGGGTCGCGACAGGGATTGCCCCCGCGCCCGCCAAGAACGCGGTCAACGTCGTGATCACCGCGACCGTCGGCGCAACGAGCGTTGGCGCGCCAAGGCTCGACATCACGTATTCCGGTACCGCGCCCGCGGGCGATCGCCCGACCCGCGTATTCGCGCAACTTGTCGACGATGGGTCCGGACTTGTCCTCGGCAACCAGGTCACGCCGATCGCAGTCACGCTCGACGGCCACCCTCACACCGCCTCCGTCGCGCTGGAGATGATCGCGCACACCCTCGCGCCCGGTGACACGATCACGCTCCAGATCGTCGCGACCACGGTGGCGTACTCACCGCCACGATTCGGCGGGTCAATCGAGTTCACCAAGATTCACATCGCATTGCCCAAGGCCGCGGGGCGTCTCAAGCGCACCTGACCCCTGCAACAATCGCGCTCGCTTTACGCGTGGTCCACAACCGCCGCGGGGTTCACGGCGAGCGTCACCACAAACGGCCGGTGATCACTTCCGGCTGCGTCGCGGTTCTCCACGCGCACGGGGAAGACCTCAACACTGCACAGCGCGTGATCGACCCGACCGAGTGCAGGGATCCAGCCGAACAGGCCGTGCGCCGCGGGCTTGAGCGATCCCGTGAGGCCTTTCCCGACGGCGTCGTGCGCCGGCCGGAGCGGAACCAGGCGCAGAAACCGGGCGAACCCGGGAAGAAACTGGGTGGCGTTGAAATCGCCGACGACGACATACGGATGCCGGAGACCTTGCAGAAACACCTCGAGCTCGCGGAGTTCCGTGCGCCACGCCCCGAACCCATTCGGAGCGGTGAGCGCTCGCAGATGTACTCCCAGAACTTGGAGATGCTGATCACCGCAGGCGACCACCGCCCGCACGATTGCCATCGTTTCTCCGTACACGACTTCCGAACCGTCAAGGAGCGAGACGCGCGCCGCGATCGACGTTGCGTAGTCGGGAGTGTCGGAGACCTCGTCCAGGTGGTGCGCATACTCGCCCGCGTCGTCCAGCGCCGCGAGGCTGCGCATGAACGCGTCGTTGCGTTCGGACACCACCAGTACGTCGGCATTCGTCGCCACCAAACCCGCCGCGCTCGCGTCGGGTGTCCGGTTCCCGACGAAGACATTGGCCGCGGCCACCGTGATCCGCGGCGCGCCCGCCACCCAATCTGGAACCGCATCGGAGAAGAGGCGCGGCACCGTGATCGCGAGGTGGAACAGCACGAGCAATCCGCCGCCACCCGCGAGGAGCCATTGCCGCGTGACCGCGCCGTACACCAACGCGATCCACGCGCCGGCCAAGACGACGGGAAGGCCGTCGTGAAACGCGGCAAGCCAGGCGAACCAAGAGATCCCAACGAGCCACGACGCGACCACCATGCTCAAGAATGCGATGACCGCCCACATCACGTATGACACCATCGCAACGTAGCCACCCTGGGGGCGGCGGGGAGGCGGAGAGACGAAAAGGGCTGGCCTCGGACTAGGACGAGGCCGACGCGCGTCGGTCGGCCGAGTTCGACGTGGACCGGGGCGGTTGGAATGCGTGCGCGACCATCGGCCACGGCCGATGCCGTTCGGCCGCGAGGGCGACATCGAAGAGCAGCGCATCGGCGTGATGACGGGCGAGCACCTGCATGCCGACGGGCAAACCGTCGATGGTGCCGGCGGGGATGGACACCGCGGGATTGCCGTAGATGTTGGCGATGATCGTGAGCGCGCCCATGTTCACGAGGTCCGGGAACCGTTTGGACGCGGCGGCAAGCACCGCCGGCGGAAGTTTGGGGGCGATCGCGTTGGCCATTCGCGTCCCCACCATGGCACCGCGAAACGCCCAAGCCGCGACCTTGCTCGTCATCGCCCAATCGGCCAACCCGGATTGCGGCGTGCTCGTGACCGCGTCGGCCGCGAAAGCGGGACCGGGATTCGTCGCCGCGATCACGAAGTCGACAGTCTCGAAAGTCGTGGCCATCACCTCGTTGGCCTGAATGCGGAGCTGCTCGGCCGCCGCGGCCGTGTGCAGGTTGTAGAACGTCTCCGAGAGGCGCAGGCCGAAGGTGACTTCGTCGGTGAGTTCGTACGCGTCCCTTGGCCAGCGGTCGCCGAGCTCCGCCATGAGCGTGGCCAGGTTTCCCATCATCCACTGCAGCGCGAGATTCGGCGGCTCGACACGGAGATCCACCTGGACCATCCCCGTCGCGTCGATGAGCTCCGACGCGCGGGCGCGCAGGTGGTCTTCCATCCCTGGGTCGAGCGTGGCACCACCGAGCGCGGGCACCACGACGACGCGGCGACCGCGCAAGTCGTGCGTTCCGAGGGCCGCTTCCCAAGGCCCACCTTCAGGGAGCGAACCGGGATCGGCCGGGTGCGGACCTGCGCACACGTCGAAGTAGCGCGCCGCGTCTCGCACCGAACGCGCGACGTTGCCGACCACCACCGTGTTCGGTCGCATGTACGCGTGCGGACTGCGCGGGATGCGGCCGAACGTGCCCTTCATGCCGAGCAGCCCGGTGTAACCGGCGGGGATGCGGATCGAACCGCCGCCGTCGCCTCCCGTGGCAAGACTCACGATCCCGCCCGCGACCGCGGCCGACGAACCACTCGACGAACCACCCACAGTGCGGCCGTGTCGCCACGGATTGTGCGTCACACCGTTGCGTTTCGACACGCTCACGTTGAGGCCGCCGAACTCGCTCGCGGTGGTGGACCCCACCGGCACCACACCGCCCCGCGCGAGAAGGCGCTCGATGTGGTGCGACGTGCGCGTCGCGATCCGATCCTTGAACACATTCGAAGCCTCGGTATAGGGCCAACCCGTGACCGGCTCGAGCTCCTTGATGCCCGTTGGCACGCCGCCGAACGGCTTGGTGAGATCAGCCGACCGCGCACCGCGGCGGGCGGCCTCCGCGTCGACGAAGGCGAAGGCGTTGAGATCGGACGCCTCGATCGCCGCGAGGGTCGCCTCGAGCTCCTCCACCGGTGTGCGGTCGCCGCTCCGGAACGCATCCACGAGTGAGCAGGCATCTCCGGTCCACGGTGCGTCGGTCATGCCCGCATCCTCGCGCCTCGGAGTACCTGCGCGCCGATGATGCGACGTCCGCCCGTCCGCCTTCCGGCGCGGTCACGAACGCCAGTCGATCCAGGCTCCGTGAGGATGCACGAATCCGAGGAGCTGCTGCTCCGCCTCGCCGCCGCGGAAGGTCACGAGACCGAGCACGCTCGCCTCCATCCCGTGCGGACCGATGTACGCGTCGATTCCTGAGAACAAGTCCACTACGCCGGGGCCTTCGGCGCTCACCCACGCGATCGGGCGTTCCATCGATGCCGCCGCCAACGCCTCGCGGAACGCGACGCGTGCCTCCACCGCCAGGTAGGCGAGCATCCAGGTCGTGGTGACGACCGCAATCGTCTCGGCCGGCAAGGCCAGCACCGTCTCGGCCACGGCCTCCACGGCGTCACCGCGGACCAGCGTCCGGGGCGTCAGGCGTGCGGCGTCGAGCGCGCGACGCGTCCGCGGAAGCCGGCCAGTGTCGGGCCACACGCACGCGAGCAACCACGTCGCCTCGACCTCATCGGTGATGTCGATCGGGTCGCGATCTATTCCGACCCGCGCCGCGATGCGCGGCAAGGTGGACGCGATTGGTGGCCGTCCACCCACCACGGAGCACTCGACGCGGACGGCGGCGTCGATGGGGCCGGTGGCGCCGGACGGGCCATAGTCAAGTCGGTAGCGATCGCAGAGGAGATTGAGCCCGGCACTGCACCCGACATCGACAAGCGCGAGTGGTGCTCCGAGATGAGCGGCAACTTCGGTGAGAGCGGGACCGATCACGGCGGAGCGCCCGACCTCGTTGGTGTTGGTGTGACGCGTAGCGAGGAGGTGCAGGATCTCGTCCCGGTGCGTCAGCGTGGCGTCCACGAACAGTGCACCGGGATCGGCATCGGACTCGCCCGCGTAGACCGCGCCCAGTGGATGATCGAGTCCGGCGAGGAGGAGGTAGTGCACCGCTCCGAGCAGCACATTCGGTTGATGGCCGCGGGGCGGGGCCTCGCGTACGAGGTCGAGCACGTCGTCGCTCTCGGCAACGGTCCGACAGATGCGGTCGTACAGCGGGGAGTACTCGCCGCACCCGGTGTCGGCGAAGTACGTCCAGAAGTCGGACAAGGCGCGGTTCGCGGTGGAGACCCCGATCACCATGAGGGGCTTCCGGGGGTCTCGCGGTCTGTCGTCACGTCGTGTGCACTCAGCTCGCCGCACTGCGCGCGAGCGCGATCGCGGCATAGAGCGCGATCCCCGTCGCCATCGCCGACTCGTTGAGGACCATACGGTTCGAGTGGACCGGCGCGACCGAGTCGAGCCGAGCACCTTCGGGGCACGACCCGAGGAACACCATCGCGCCCGGAACCTTTTCGAGCACGTAGCTGAAGTCCTCGGCGCCCATCACCGGGCTTGGCATGTCGACCACCAGCTCCGATCCGATCAGGTCGCGTGCCACGTCCTGCGCCCACGCCGAGATCGTCGCGTCGTTGATCGTGACCGGGAAGCCGGTGTCGATGCGCACCTTCGCGGTCGCGCCGTGCGCGGTCGCGATGCCGTCCGCGAGTCGTTGGAGTTCCTCGTGCACCGTCGCGCGGCTGCGGGCCGACACCGCGCGGATCGTGCCGTGGATCCGTGCCCGCTCGGGGATCACGTTGCTCGTCGTTCCCGCAGTCACTTGGGCGATCGTGACGACGGCCGGTTCGAACACGTTGATCTTGCGCGTGATCATCGTCTGAATCGCGAGCACGATCTCGCACGCGACGGGGATCGGATCGAGTGCCTGGTGCGGTTGCGACGCGTGCCCGCCGCGACCGATCACGTCGATCGTCAGCACGTCGGCCGACGCGAGGAGCGGACCGGCCTTGGTCGCGACCATGCCGGTAGGAGTACTCGGCGTCTGGTGGATCGCGAACGCGACGTCGACACGCCCCGCCACGTCGAGCACGCCTTCGTCGATCATGTGACGCGCACCGTGGTGACCTTCCTCACCGGGTTGGAACATGAAGACCACCTGGCCAGTGAGCGCGGCCTCGTGCGCGCGGAGCAACCGAGCCGCGCCCGCGAGCATCGCGACGTGCGCGTCGTGCCCGCACGCGTGCATCGCACCGTCGACGGTGCTCGCGTACTCGAGACCGGTGTCCTCGGGCATTGGGAGCGCGTCCATGTCACCGCGGAGAAGCACCGTGGGACCGGGCCGGCCGGTGTCGAGCACCGCGGTCACACTCGACAGGCTCTCACCAGTCGAGACGTCGAGCCCGAGACCGTCGATCGCGCCGAGCACCGCGTCTTGGGTTCGGGGCAATTCCAGCCCCAACTCGGGATGGGTATGCAATGCGCGCCGCAGCCGGATCGCATCCGGGAGCAGATCGTCGGCCTCCGCCAGGAGAGTGGAGTTCGCGTCCATCGACCGAGGGTACGCGTTCACCCGAAGCGACGCCGGTGGTGGGACTCAGTCGCCGGCGTTGGAGCTGAGGGCCAGCACGTGGCGGTGGAGGTCTTCGAGGAGATCGGTGTTCTTCTTCACTGCTTCGGTGAGGGTCGTGTTCTCCGTGACGAGGCGTTTGAGGTCCTCGGTATTCGTCTCGGTGTGCATCGCGATCTCCGACGAGATCGCGTCGGCGCGTTTCGCCGCGATGAGGAGCGCGGCGGCCTGCACCCCGGCGAGCATCGAGAGGAACAGGTTCAGGAGGATGTACGGATACGGGTCGAAACCGTGCTTACCGTGCGCGCCACCCAGGTAGAACACCGAGTTCACGATCGCCCAGAGGATCATGATCGCAAAGAACGCGAACACGAACGGCCAGGACCCCATCGGGTTGCGCATCCGGTCGGCCGCTCGTTCGCCCAACGTGAGCTGGTCGCCCGACCGCACTCCCGGGTGTAAATGCCAATGGGTTTCCCACGCGCGCTGCTCCATGGCGTGATCGTCGCACGCGCCGATCGCCCGGTGGCGGTATGTCCGGGCCGGATCGCCCGTCCGGTGCGCGGTCCAGGTGGCGGTCGGCCGTGTCCCACCCGCGTGCGACGATGGGCGTCGCTTCCCCGCGAGTTCCCCTCACCGTTCACCATGCGATACGGAGGAAGTACTGTGCTCGACGAACGCACCCGGTTCGAGATGTATCTCGGCCTCGAAGAGAAGTTGGGCACCGATGTGGC
>JANYLF010000061.1 GCA_025357995.1 Acidimicrobiia bacterium
CGAACGGTTCGAACGTGGCCGTCATGACCACCGCGGGGGGTTGGGGGGTGGTCACCGCCGACGCGATCACCGCGCACCGCGATCTCGTGCTCGCGCCGATGCCCGACGACCTCAAGGCGGAGATCGATACCAAACTCCCACCAAGGTGGAGCCGCAACAATCCCATCGACCTCGCCGGCGGCGAGACACGCGACACGATTCCCGAAGTGATGGCAATGGTCGCGGCCCATCCCGCGATCGACGCGATCGTGTACCTCGGCCTCGGCATTCAGAGCAACCAAGCGCGCCTCATGCGTGAGGGACCCTTCCATCCCGGCGACGGGCTGGAGCGCATCGTCGACTACCACGAACGCCAGGACGAGCGCTTCGCGCGCGCGGCCGCGGAGATCAGCGATGCAACCGGCAAACCGATCCTCACCGCGACCGAACTCGCGATCACCCACCCGCAGAACGCGGGACCGCGCGCGGTACGCGAGAGCGGAAGGCTGTGTTACGCGTCGTCGAACCGTGCGGTCACGGCGCTCGGCCATCTCTATCGCTACGCACAGTTCCGCGCTCGCCGCGGCCTGGCCTAGCGGGACATGAGCGAGCGCGGCACGTTGGTCCGGCGCATGCTCGCGGTGCTCCTCGCGGTCACCGCCATCGCCGCGATCATCACGTCGTTCGAACGTTCCGCCCCACCGCCCGCGCCCGCACTGACACCCACGCTCGTCACACCGATGTGGTCGGCCCGCCGGATACCGCAACCCGTCGTCGACGCGGTGGGCGCCCAACACCTGGCCGCCCGACTCCGGGTCCAGACGAACGGCAATCAGGCCTGCTTCTCCGTGAGCGATGCACTCGGTGAGCTCGCGAGTGGGTCCGTCGACCAGCCGCTCGCACCCGCCAGCACGCTCAAGCTCCTCACCGCGACCGCCGCGATCGAAAACCTCGGTCCAGATTTCCACTTCATCACTTCGGTACAGGGGAGCGCCGATCCCGCGAACGGCTCCGTGGACCGCTTGTATCTGCTCGGGAGCGGCGATCCGCTGCTCGCAACTCCCGAGCGAATCGCGCTCGACCAACGCGACCCGGACACCGCGGGCCTGCCGTCGACGCCGCTCGCGGTGCTCGCCGATCGCATCGCGGCCGCGGGGATCCACACCGTTCCCGGAGGGGTCGTGGGGGTCGACGCCCACTTCGATCGCACCCGGTACGTACCCGACTGGACCGCCGCGGCGCGAGCGTCGATCGGGCCGGTCGGCGCGCTGACCGTCAACGACGGATTCGCGGGTGCGAACGGTACCGGCGCGCCGGCGGCGAACCCGGCCGTGAATGCCGCCGCCGAGCTCACACGACTGCTTACCGCTCGCCACATCTCGGTGGGTACACCGTCGAGCGGCGACGCTCCCAAAGGCACAGTAGACATCGCCCGCATCGATTCGCCATCGCTCTCCGGCATCCTCACCGAGATGCTGAGTGCGAGCGACAACCTCAGCGCGGAGATGCTCATCCGGGAGCTCGGCGCTCACGCCGGCACGCCCACGACGGCGCGAGGTGTTGGCGAGGTCATGGCGGCGATGTCCAAGCTCGGGATCGACACGACCGGCGCGAAGTTCGTCGACGGCTCGGGCCTCTCCCACACGGACGCCGTCACGTGCCGGACCCTGATCGAGGTACTCGGACTCACCGTCCGGCCGCAGTTCGCGCCGGTGCGCGACGGACTCGCGATTGCCGCACAACGGGGCACCCTCGCCACGCGTTTTCGCAGTACCCCCCTCGCCGGCAACCTCCGCGCCAAAACCGGCACGCTCGACGGTGTCAGCGGACTCGGCGGATTCGTCACGAGTGATCGCCCCCTCGAGTTCGCGCTCCTCGTCAACGGAACGTTCGGCGAATCGACGGCGTTCGCGATCCGCGAGGCGATGGCGACCACGATCGCGGGCTTCCCGCAAACCACGAACGCCGCGACGCTCGTCCCGGCACCGAATGCCCCGAATCGGCGCTAGAGCTTGCCCGCACCCGCGATGCTCGGTTTGAATGCGCCCGTGGCCAACCGCCCCGCACCGATTCCACAAGCCGCGACCGAGCTCTGGGAGCTCATCGTCGCGTACTTCAAACAGGAAACGACCGAGCCCCTCAAGGGCTTGGTCCGTGTCGTCGGGTTCGGTGTGGCGGGTTCGCTCCTCCTGGGTGTCGGCGTGGTGTTTGTGGCCGTCGGCGTCTTACGACTCTTCCAACACGAGGCTCCGAACGCATTCGACGGAAACCTCACGTTCGTGCCGTACGTCGTCGTCGTCGTCGGACTGCTCGTCACCGCGGGCGTCGTCTTCAAGGCCGGCACCCGCACCAAGCGCCCGGCGAGCGCACCACCAGCCACCAAGGACCGGACCCTGTGAGCGCGCCTACCAAGCCCATCACCAAAGCCGACATCCAGGCCAAGCTCGCCGAGATCGGCGGGGAGGTCGACGAGCAGGTCGCCAGCACGCGCCAGATGGCCATCACCGCGGGCGCGGTCGTACTGGCCGTCGTCGTCGCCGGGGTGTTCCTCCTCGGCCGGCGGCGCGGGCGCAGGCTCGCCACCATCGTCGAGATCCGGCGGGTATGAATCCACTCTCGATCGCGAGCGGGATCCTCGGAGGTCAGATCCGCCGACGCGGGAAGCTGGCGTTCGGGATCACCGCAGCGTTCACCGGCGTTCGCGTCTTTCGGCGATTGATACGGCGTTCGAGCAAGCCGGCGATCAGCTTCAGGGTCAAGCCGGGCGAGGTGTACCAAATTCGAGGTATCCGTCGCGGCCAGTAACCTCGACGACCTCATGAACGTCGTCCTGCGCAACCCCCGTCGCGAGATCGAAGTCGCCGGCCCAATGACGGTGGCGGCGCTCCTCACGCACCTCGACATCGTGCCCGAGTCCGTCCTCGTCATTCAGGGCGACACCCTTGTCACCCACGACGCGCGACTCAACGACACCGACCACATCGAGATTCGCCCGGTGATCTCCGGCGGATCCGCGTGACCCGCCGCTCATGAAGTGTCGTCGTTGCAAGGCCCCCGCGATTATCGACATCCCGCGCCACAACGCCGCGTTCTGCGCGGAGTGTTTTACCCACCAATGTCGCGAACAGGTCAAGCGCGCAATTCACGAGCACCAGATGATCGCACCGGGGGAGCGGGTGCTCGTGGCGGTCTCCGGTGGGAAGGACTCACTCGCGCTCTGGGACCTTCTCCACGAGATCGGCATCCCGGCCGACGGCCTCTACCTCGGACTCGGCATCGGCGAGTACTCGGACGCGTCAGGCGAGCACACGCGCGCATTCGCCAACGCGCGCGGCTTCCATCTCCACGAGGTGGATCTGCGGGCCGACTACGGGTACGACATCCCGGGAGCGGCCGAGGCCACGCACCGCGCACCGTGCGGTGCGTGCGGACTCTCCAAGCGCCATCTGTTCAACCAGGCCGCGCTCGACCACGACTACGACGTGGTCGCGACCGGCCACAACCTCGACGACGAAGCCGCGGTACTTCTCGGCAACGTGTTGCGGTGGGAGACCGGATATCTCGGACGACAGTTCCCCGTCCTACCGGCCGCACCCGGCTTCGCGCGCAAGGTCAAGCCGCTCGTTCGCCTCAGTGAGCGCGAGATGGCCGCGTACTGCGTGATCCGCGGCATCGAGTACCAGGTGGAGGAGTGCCCGATGGCCGACGGCAACCGCCACATCGGTTTCAAGAACTTGCTCAACCAACTCGAGACGCAGTCTCCGGGCACCAAGGCCGCGTTCATCAGCGGGTTCTGGAGCCGCGGGCACGCCGCGTTCACCGAGGCCGCCGACGACGAACGCGCCGCATTGCTGCCCTGCGTGGAATGCGGTGCGCCCACCACCACCGGCGACCGCTGCGCGTTCTGTTCGCTGCGGGCCAAAGCGAGTCAGCCCGTTGCCATCCGACTGGGTCGCTAA
>JANYLF010000070.1 GCA_025357995.1 Acidimicrobiia bacterium
GACGCGTCGTTCAGAACGCCCGTGACGAGGATCCGCTTGTCGGAGAGCAGCATCAGTCGCCCGACACGGTCACTCGGCGGGAAGGAAGATCAGCGTGGCATTGTGACCCCCGAACCCGAACGAGTTGGACAGCACCGCGGCCTTGGGGATCGAACGGGCCGTGCCGTGCACAACGTCGAGTGGCACCACATCGTCGGCGGTCTGGATGTGATTCCCGGTCGGCGGCACCAAGCCTTCGCGTGCGGATCGCAAGGCGATGATCGCTTCGATCGCACCCGCGGCACCGATCAGGTGGCCCGTCACGCCCTTGCCGGAGGTCACCGGTGGCGAGAGGTCTCCGAAGACTTTTCGGATCGCCTCGGACTCGGCCGCGTCGTTCAACTCGGTCGAGGTGCCGTGCGCGTTCACGTGTCCGATCGCACCAGTGTCGAGACCGGCATCGTCGAGCGCGAGTTGCATGCAGGCCGCGGCACCCGCGCCGCCCTGCGAGGGCGCGGTGATGTGGAACGCGTCGGAGTTGGTGCCGTACCCGGCGATCTCGCCGTACACGCGCGCGCCGCGCGCTTCGGCTCGATCGGCCCGCTCGAGCACGAGGAACGCGGCGCCTTCGCCCATCACGAAGCCGTCGCGGTCCTGGTCGAAGGGCCGCGACGCGAGCGTCGGTTCGTCGTTGCGTTTGCTGAGGGCGCCCATACGCGCGAAGGCCGCAACCGCCGGTGCCATCAGCGACGCCTCGGTACCGCCCGCCATGACCACGTCGACGGTACCGTCGCGGATGATCCGGGTTGCTTCGCCGATGGCGTTCGCGCTCGCCGCGCACGCCGTGCTGATGCAGAGCATCGGACCGGTCCAACCGAAGTGAATACCGATGAGTCCAGCCGTCGAGTTCGGCATCATCATCGGGACGAAGAACGGGCTGACGCGGTCGGGGCCCTTGTCCAGATAGATCCGCACTTGCTCTTCGAGCGTGATGAGTCCGCCGATCCCCGTGCCCGCTACTACGGCGCAGCGCGCGGGGTCGGCACCGATCTCACCGGCGTCGGCCAGCGCGTCAGCCGCCGCGGCGAAGCCGAGCTGCGTACCGCGGTCGACGCGGCGACTCTCCTTGGGACCGAGGTAGGGCACCGAATCGAAATCGCGAACCTCGCAACCGAACCGCACCGCCAACGCCGATGGATCGAAACGTTGGATGGGACCGGCCATGGAGCGGCCGGCCAGCATCGCTTGCCAATTGGCGTCCAATCCCGCGCCCGCGGGCGTATGCATGCCGACCCCCGTGACCACCACCCGTGGTCTTCCCCGGTGGTCGAGCGGCGTCACGAGAGCGCGGCGGCCTTGGCGAGGACGAGGTCGACGGCGTTGCCGACGGTCGCGACGCCTTCGAGGTCTTCTTCGGGGATCGACACGTCGAAGCGCTCCTCGAGTCCCATCACCAACTCGACCAAGTCGAGTGAGTCGGCGTCGAGATCTTCGGCGAACCGCGCCGATTCGATCACCGAGCTGGGCTCCACGCTCAGCACTTCAACGGCAACATCGCGGATCGCGGCCAGCGCAACCTCACGGTCCATGTTCGATCAGCTCCTTCTCGCCGTCGTATCGACGGATGTGTGGATCAATGTTGTAGCCGAATTGCCCCGAGCGGGCTCGGTTCGTTCAGAATCCCATACCCAGACCACCGTCGACGGGGATGAGCGCGCCGGTCACGTAGGCGGCCCCGTCCGAGGCCAAATAAGCGATGGCGCCGGCACATTCTTCCGGGGTGCCCGGTCGACCGAGCGGAACGAGCGAGGCCACGCCCTCGAGCCAGGCGTCGCCCATTGCCGCCGTCATATCGGTGCTGATCGGTCCGGGCGCGACCACATTGCAGGTGATCGACCGAGAGGCGAGCTCGCGGGCAACGGATCGGGTGAGTCCGAGGAGACCCGCCTTGGCGGCCGAGTAATTCGCCTGTCCCGGCCCACCGAGGTGCGCCACCACCGAAGACACATTCACGATCCGACCGAAGCGCGCTCGCATCATCTTGGGCACCGCGCGCCGGATCGTGTGGAACGCGCCGGTCAAGTTCACCGAGAGCACCCGGTCCCATTGTTCGTCGCTCATCCGCACGAGGAGGCCGTCGGCAGTGACGCCTGCGTTGTTCACGAGGATCTCGACCGCCCCCAGGTCTGCCTCGATGGTGGCGAAGGCTGCATCCACGGACGAACGATCCTCGACTTCGATGTGCACCGAGACGGCGACTCCGCCCGCGCCGGTGATCGTCGTGACCGTTGCGTCCGCCGCCTCGCGATCCGTGGCGTACCCGACGGCGACGCGCGCACCGCCGCGTGCGAGCTCCGTCGCCGCGGCACGGCCGATACCGCGCGACGCGCCGGTCACGAACGCGACTCGCCCGGCGCTCACGCGTCGATCCGCTCGAGGTCGTCGGGATTCGCGATGCCGATCACCGGCACACCAAGAATCGTTCGCTTCGCCAACGCCGCGAGCATCCCACCGTGTCCCACCTCGAGAACGCGGGTCGCGCGGAGTTCGACGAGCGTGGGTTGGACGACCCGCCAGCGCACGGGCGAACCCACGTGGACGGCGCTGCGCTCTCTCCATTCGTCGGTGTCGGAATACGCGAGCCCGTCGCCGTTCGACACGACGGGCGCCGCCGGCGCGTGGAACGTCACCTCGGCGAGGTCGGCGCGGAGGGCGTCGACGGCGGGCTGCATCAGGGGAGTATGGAACGCACCGCCCACCGCGAGCAGTTTCGCAGTCTTGGCGCCCGCGGCCTTCGCGGCCGCCACACCGGCTGCGAGCCCGTCGACCGTTCCGGCCAGCACCACCTGACCCGGTGCGTTGTCGTTCGCGATCCAGCAGGCCGCGGGCGCGGCCGCGCACCCCGTTTCGGCGTGTTCGAGGGTGGCCCCGAGCAGCGCGGCCATCGCCCCGGGGTTCGCGTCGGCCGCGGCCTGCGTGCGGTCGGCCCGGATCGCGGCGAATCGGATCCCCGCGTCGAAATCGAGGGCCGCGGATGCGATGAGCGCGGTGACCTGGCCCAGTGAGTGTCCGGCGAACGCAACCGGTACCACTCGATCTTTGAGGGCTTCCCAGGCGAGCAACGACGTGAGCAGGACCGCCAGCTGGGCATTGCGCGTGCGTCCGAGTTCGGCCGGGTCGGCGTCGAGCAACAACCGACCGAGGGGTTCACCGAGCGCGGCCTCGGCCCGGCCGACGATCTGGTCCCATTCCGGGCGCGACCGCCACGCGGCGCCCATGCCGGGCGCCTGAGTGCCTTGCCCGGGAAAGACCACTGCGGTGTCTGTCATTCGATGTCGTCGGGACGCTCGCCTAACAGGATGCGGGCCTGGATGTCGTCCGGGAGCGGACCGTCGTCAGGGTTGTGACCGCGCGGTACGAGCAGCAACGCCAGCATGGCGAGCACCGCCGCTATCACGATGATCGCGATCCACATTCCGTCTCCTCCACCCGAAGGGAACCGTGCGAAACCATAGTTCTCGGGTCCGGTCGCTCCAGGTGCCAACATGTCACCCCACGCCCGGGTGGTGGAATGGCAGACACGGTGGACTCAAAATCCACTGTCCGCAAGGACGTGAGGGTTCGAATCCCTCCTCGGGCACCGACCGCGGTCAGCCGCGGATGCCAAGGCGCTTGGCGATGACCTCGTTCATGATCTGATCGGTGCCGGCGCCGATGCGTTGCAACCGGGCGTCGCGCCACAGGCGACTCACCGGCGTCTCGGTGAGATAGCCCGCACCGCCATAGATCTGCAGGCACGCGTCGACAAGTCGGTTCTGCACCTGCGCCGCGTACTTCTTGGCCATCGAGATCTCGACGACCGGATATTCGCCCTGTTGGACGCGCCATATGGTGTCGTAGGTCAAGGCGCGTGCCGCCTCGAGTTCGGTTGCGGCGTCGGCGAGCATGTGCGCGATCACCT
>JANYLF010000310.1 GCA_025357995.1 Acidimicrobiia bacterium
TTCGCGAGCCTCGGGGATCTCGATCGGCCGGTCTCCTCCGAGGCGGGCCCCGCCGCGAACGCTCCCAGCTACCAGCCGCCGCCGCCGGGTGGGTTGAACGGTTGGTTCATACGCTCATCCCTCACGTCGAAGATCGCCCCCGCCGCTCGCTCTTTTCCCCTCGGCGCTCCGCCCGACCCACCGCAGGGGTCTAGCGCAGCCGCGTCGCCCGATTTATCTTCGGATGGCGCGAACCAAACGTAACACGGCGCTACGCAGGCAGGAGAACCGCGAGCGGTCGAAGGGCACGGCGCTCGCACCAAGCGTCGATGAGGCGATCAATGGGGCCGTTCACGGGATGTTCCTTGGAGTCCGCCACGCGCCTGCATAGTGCTCGATCTGAAACGGGTCCGCACGCGTGGAGACGGATCACCACGCTCACCCAGGGGCGCGTTAACCACACCCGAGCACGGATCGCGACCATCCCAGAACATTCAGCCAAGTATCGCCCGGCGGCCTACAGGCGGACACACCCGACCGCGTGGCTTGCGAAGTCGGTCCGCCGTCAGCCGGAAGATGTAGCCGTGAGCTGGTCGATGTAGCGGTCCGCGCGCCGGATGACATCTCCGGGAAACTGCGCTGGCAACCGATGAGAGAAGCGAGTGCAGAAGCTGGGCAAGTCGAGATCGAGGGCTTCAAACCTTCCCTGCCAGTTCGGTTGCTCGGAGCGCAAGGCAGCGATGTTGACGGCGCGGAGCAGCTGCGCCTCGCTATAGCCGTTGAAGTCGAATGCCGTGATGCCATCGGACGCGAAAAGGTGGTGGCCGCGGTCACTATTGGTGGGACGCATGTAGTGCACGCTGAATCCAAGATCGGGGAACCGCTCGATCATTCGCAACGCGAGCACATGGCATGCGCCCGCGGCAAAGAGCGCACGGTCAGGCCGCGCCCACGCGAGGCCCGAGTCCGCGATCTCGGCTGCGGTTCGGCGATACATCGACGCCGGTTGCGGACCGTCGATGCCACCCTCGCGCTGCACTCAAGCACTATGCCCGAACTGAGTCGGCTGCGCGCTGGCCCGCCCGACACCTCAATGTGCCACCCAGGGGCGCGGGCAATGTCCCTATTTCGTGAGGACTGATCTGTCATCGTGTGAGGCCTCGACCACCGCGTCCTTGGGCACGCTTGGTCCGCTTGGTGGGATCGTCATGTCCTGCACCACCAGCCCGCTTCTTCTTCTGGCCCGTCTTCTTCTTGGCGACCATCCGACAAAGGTTAGGGCGACCGCAGCCGGTCGCAGAACGAGCGGAGTGAGCGCGCCCACCAACACCCAAGCGTCACGTCATCCGACCGCGGCGGCGAGGCGTGGTCATGAGGACGTGGCTCTCTCGACGCGCTTGGTCATCAGGACGCGGCCTTCCTGGCCGGTGAAGTGTTGGAATCGCTCATCGCGGCGCGTCTCGATCACTTCGAATCCGTGGCGCTCATACAGCCGACGGGCGGGATTCCCGATGTCGGTGATCAGCGACATCAGTCGGGCGTCGCTCGCCTCGGCCTGGTGCTCGACCCACGCGAGCAACTCGCCACCGACACCCCGGCCCCGCAGGTCGGGTCGCACCTGGAGTTCCGACAGATAGAAACTCTCCGGCGGCACGGGGAGCTCCACCGCCTTGCGCGCCTTGAGTCGTGGACCAAGGAACACGACGCGCGGCCCGAGCGCCCGGACGACCCGCATCACCAGTGTCCAGCTCAGGGGCACGTCATCCGAAGGACCGATCGAGTACTGCGCGAAGCCCACGACCTCACCACGCGCTTCGTAGACCACCGTCGGGCGCCGGAGGTCGGTGACGCCCGCGGTCTTGACCAGCGCCGCGCCCAAGCGCTGCCCGCGCTCACGACTCCCCGCCAAACCGAGAATCGCGGGACTGGGTTCGGTGTGTTGAATCGCGACGATCGCCGCCGCGTCATGCGGAGTCGCCGGCCTGATGTTTGCCGTGGTCACGATCAGCAAGTTAGAGCGCGGCGAGGGCCTGCGAGACTGCCGGGATGGACCACCCGGAAGCCGACGGTACCGAGACGCTCCTCGGTGGTCTGGGAAACGAAGGGCGCGTGGTGCGGGTCGGTCACACCGTTCGCCGACCGGTCGGTGCTTGGACTCCTGCGGTTCATACGCTCCTCCGTCACCTCGAGTCCGTAGGTTTCCAAGGTGCACCGCGAGTGGTCGGGCTCGAAAGTGACACCGAGATCCTCACGTTCATTCCGGGCGACGTCGCGCTCCCCCCATTCCCCGCGTGGTCCGCATCGGACGAGCTGCTGATCAGTGTGGCCGAGCTGCAGCATCGCTACCACGAGGCCGTCATCGGCTTCCGGCCAGCGGCGGATGCGATCTGGGGCGACGGTCCTGCCCCGCACGAATACTCGGGTTCGTTCGTGTGTCACAACGATCTGTGCCTCGAGAATGTCGTCGTACGCGACGGCCGCGCGGTTGGATTCATCGACTTCGACTTTGCCGATCCCGTCGATCCGGTATGGGACATCGCGATCGCACTTCGCCATTGGGTACCGATGTGGGATCCACTCGATCTCGGCGAGCATCATGCACCGCTCGACAAGGTCGAGCGGTGCCGTTACTTCTTCGACGCGCATCGACTCCACCGTCGCGAACGCATCCGAACGGTGGACGCGCTGCTCGCGTTCTCTGACCGCGCCCTCACGTTCGTGCGAACGCAGGCCGAGTCTGGCCACACCGGGCATCGGGCCCAGTGGGACGCTGGCTACGAATCCAAGAACCGTCGCGCCCACGCATGGGTCGCGGCCAACCGTGACGCGCTGAGCGGCGGGTAGCGCGCCTACAAATCTCTCAGCACTTTCGCGAGGGCTTTGGGCTTCTTGAAGATGGCCTTGACGGTGCCTTCGTAGCGGTAGCGGACGATGCCGGCCTCGTCGACGATGAACACCGATCGCTTCACCGGGATCGCCTTGTTGCCCTTCACGCCGAACGCGTCGGCGACGGCGAGATCGACATCTGCGAGCAGCGCGAACGGAAACTTCTCCTTCGCAATCCAGCGCGCGTGACTGTCGACATCCTGCGGTGAAATCCCGAGCACGACCGCGCCGGCTTGCTCGAACTCCGCGATGTCGTCGCGGTACGAGCGCAGTTGGATCGTTCAACCAGGGGTGAAGTCGCCGGGGTAGAAGGCGACGACCACCTTCTGGCCGCGGAACTCCGACAACGTGTAGTCACGCCGCACGTCACCCGAGACTCCGGGCACCGTGAAGTCCGGCGCCGGATCGCCGACGCTGGGCCCGGCCACCTAGATCCCCGAGACGATCTTGGCCAGCTCGCCGGGCTTGTCCCACGTCATGCCGATGGAGGCAACCCGCTGGTGACGCAAGATCCCCTCCGCGTCGATCACGAACGTGGAACGCTTCACCGCGATCGGACCGAACCCCTTCACGCCGTATTCGACGATCACCTTCTTGTCGGTGTCGGCGAGCAGAGGGAACGGGAACTGCTTCGCCGCGATCCACTTCTCGTGCGAGTCGACGTCCTGGGGTGAGATCCCGAGCAGCACCGCATTCACACCCTGGAACTCTTCGAACTGGTCGCGGTACTGGCACAGCTGCTTCGTGCAGCCCGGCGTGAAGTCGCCGGGATAGAACGCCAGCACCACCTTCTGGCCGCGAAACTCCGACAACGTGTAGTCGCGCCGCACATCACCGGAGATTCCCGGCAACGTGAAGTCGGGAGCGGCCTGACCCACCTCCACACTCATGCGAGCACCGCTTCGAGGACGGATGCGGGGATATCGAAGTTGGCATAGACGTTCTGCACGTCGTCGTGTTCCTCCAGTGCGTCGATGACGCGAAGAACTTGCTTGGCACTTGCGGCGTCTTCGAGCGGGACGCTCTGTTGCGGCAGCATCGTGAGATCGGAACTCTCGAACGCGATGCTCGCCTCCTCGATCGCGGTGCGCACCGCGTGGAGATCGTGAGCCGGAGTGACCACCTGCCACGTGTCGCCGTGATCCTCCACGTCTTCCGCGCCGGCGTCGAGCACGACGAGCATGAGGTCGTCTTCGTTGGTCGCGGTCTTCGCGATCTCGATGACACCCTTGCGTTCGAACTGCCACGACACTGCGCCCGGCTCCGCGAGCGACCCGCCGTTGCGACTGAAGATGTTCTTCACCTCGGAGCCCGTACGATTGCGATTGTCGGTGAGTGTCTCCACGAACACGGCCACACCATTCGGCGCGTACCCCTCGTAGTTGACTTCTTCGTACGTGACACCCTCGAGCTCGCCGATGCCGCGCTTGATCGCCCGCTCGATGTTGTCCTTCGGCATCGACGCATCGCGTGCCTTCTGGATCATCGCGCGCAATCCGGCATTCGCGTCGGCGTCACCCCCGCCTTGGCGCGCCGCGACTTCGATCTGGCGGGCGAGCCGAGCGAACACCTTGCCCCGCGCCGCGTCGGCCGCACCCTTCGCGTGCTTGATCGAATGCCACTTGGAATGGCCGGACATCTAGGCAACCTCCTCGAGGAACCGTTTGTGCACGCGGGAGTCTCTCGCAAGCTCGGGGTGAAACGTAGTGACCCACACCCGGGCCTCGCGAGCGAGCACCGGTCGCCCATTGTGCTCGGCCAACACCTCCACCGCATCACCGACCCGTTCGATCGCGGGCGCACGGATGAACACGCCCCGAAATGCGGGTGCGGTCAGGCCCTCGATGGTGAGATCGGCCTCGAACGATTGGCGCTGGCGGCCGTACGCATTCCGACGGGCGGTGATGTCGATCGCGCCCAGCGGTTCCTGATCGGGGCGACCGTCGAGCACCTCGCGCGCCAACACGATGAGCCCGGCGCACGTTCCGAGCACAGGGAGGCCGTCGGCGATCGCGGCGCTCAGCGGCTCCCGCAATGCCGACGATTCGAGCAAGTGCGCCATCGTCGTCGACTCCCCGCCGGGGATCACGAGCGCGTCCACATCACCGAGTTGGTCGGGTGTGCGGATCTCGGTGACCGCGACTCCGAGCGCGGCCAACATCTCGCGGTGCTCGCGGAACGCGCCCTGGAGCGCGAGGACGCCGGCTTTCATGGCTGCGCTCGCTGCTCGCGCCGCGCCTTCACCAGCCGCGGTCGGCAAACGTGACGTCGAGCTTGTCGATCTCCGCACCGGGCATCGCGGCGCCAAGGCCACGCGACACCTTCGCCACGATTGACGCGTCGGCGTAGTGCGTGGTCGCCTCGACGATCGCCTTCGCCATCACCTCGGGCTGCTCGCTCTTGAAGATGCCCGAACCGACGAATACGGCCTGCGCACCGAGTTGCATCACGAGTGCAGCGTCGGCCGGAGTCGCGATCCCACCCGCGCAGAACATCGGCACGGGCAGCTCGCCGCGGGACGCGACTTCTTGCACGAGATCGACGGGCGCGCGCAGTTCTTTGGCCCACGCGAAGAGCTCCTCGGGCGTCGCCACGGTCAACGCGCGAATGTCGCCGAGGATCGAACGTAGGTGCCGCACGGCCTCCACGATGTTGCCGGTGCCCGCCTCGCCCTTCGACCGAATCATGCACGCACCTTCGCTGATACGACGGAGCGCTTCGCCGAGGTTGGTCGCACCACACACGAACGGCACGGTGAACGCCCACTTGTCCACGTGGTGGGCTTCGTCGGCCGGGGTCAGCACCTCGGACTCGTCGATGTAGTCGACGTCGAGCGATTGCAGCACCTGGGCCTCGGCGAAATGACCGATCCGACACTTGGCCATGACCGGAATCGTGACCGCGGCCTGGATGGCCTCGATCATCATCGGGTCCGACATGCGGGCAACCCCACCGTCGCGGCGAATGTCGGACGGCACCCGCTCGAGGGCCATCACTGCGGTTGCGCCGGCGTCCTCGGCGATCTTGGCCTGCTCGGCGTTGACGACGTCCATGATGACGCCGCCGCGCAACATCTCGGCGAGGCCCCGCTTGACGCGGGCGGTGCCGACCTCGGGGTATGACGACTGACCTTGATTCATGGCCTGGATGCTACCGGCCGCCCTCCGCCGCAGCGGATCGGATTGCTCAGGGCTTGGCGGGCTTGGACGACGAGGTGGTCGCCGGTAAGGGTACCGGAACCACGTCGATGGAGTACGTCGTGTTCGGAAGCTCGACCCAGGTCTGACCCGGTGTGAGCAGGATCGGCTTGCCATCGGCGCCGATGAGCGCGATGCGATCGGTCTTGGCCGCGCGGACCCAGGCGCCGTCGATCTCGCGACCGTTCGTAAAGACCTTCGCCGGGCCTCGGCCGACCAGCTGCGCTTCGGCGCCGATAACGCCGACACCGCCCGCGTAGACCACCGACAAAACGACGACGTTCTGCGGCGCGATCTGCTTTCCTGACTTCACCACGAACGGGCCCGCGTTCGTGGAACGCAGCCACACGCCGTTCCCTGGCTCCCAGGTATACGTCGGCGCCCACTGGCCCGCGAACCCGAGATGCACGGAGACCACTCGCACGCCCGGCGTCACCGCGCTGGGTTTGGCGTAGTCGAACACCGGCGGTGGCGGCGCGGGCACACCACCGAGCGTGAAGAGTTGCGCGGGGTGCGCGTACAAGTTATGTGGCGGTTTGCGCGACGAGTCGCGGAACATCGCGCTCCCCGCGGCGCTCTCGTCGACGCGTTTCACCGGCGCGAGTGAGATGGCATCGACCGCGTACTTGGCCCCGCCGGAATAGGCGAAGATCCCGCCGTACGGCCACACGATGAGCGGGTCGGTGCGGCGTACCGAGCGGACCGGGCCCACGACGTCGGGGGTTTGCGACTGGAACATCGCCAGGAATCGGGTGGCCTCGCCCTCGACGACCTCGTCCCACACGATGTCGGCCTGGTCGATGCCCGTCTGCGGCCGGGAGATGTAGGTGTCGTTGTCGATCTTGATCGAGACAAGTGATCGCGTTTGCGCGATGCCGGTGGGGTCGGCCAATCCGGTGAGTGGCGCGACCGGCGGTGGCTTCGTGGTGGTTGTCGTGACCTTTGCCACCGCCTTTGGCTTCGCCGCGGACGACCCGCTGCTGCATGCCGCGAGCGCGACTGCGCCAACGACGCCGATCGCGACCATCCGTTTCACATTGCCTCCAGTGCTGCGATCCGATCCGCGAGGGGCGGGTGGGTGTCGAACTTGCGGTTCAGCCAGCTGCCCTTGGTCGTGGTGCCGTCAGGGTTGGTCTTGTCTTCGCGCTCGAGCGGGCTCTCGATCCACAGCTGCGCGGTCGCGCGCGTCGCGTGATGCACGACGGCCTGATCGTCTTGCAACTTCTTCAGCGCCGAGATCAGACCTGGCGGGTACCGCGTGAGTTGCACTCCCGAGACGTCGGCCAACAACTCGCGGCGACGGCTCATCGCGAACTGCATCAACTGCGCCGCGAACGGGGCAAGGATCAGCAGCGCAAAGGCGAGGACGAACAGGATCAGGCCGAGTCCCCCGCTGTCGTTGTTGTCGCGCCGATCCGATCTCCCGCCAAACCACATGAATCGCATTCCGAGGTCGGCCATGAGTGCGACCGCGCCGACCGCGGTGACCGCGATCGTCGAGACCAGGATGTCGTAGTTGCGCACGTGACTGAGCTCGTGTGCGAGCACGCCCTCGAGCTCGACGCGGTTCATGATCGCCAACAGTCCAGTCGTCACGGCAAGCGCCGCATGCTTGGGGTTGCGACCGGTGGCAAACGCGTTGGGTGCCGGATCGTCGACCACATACAGGCGCGGCTTGGGCAGGCCCGCGGCGATGCACAAGCCTTCGACGAGGTTGTGGTAGCGGGCGTACTCCGGACCGTCGGCCGGCTTCGCGCGGCTCGCCGCCAGCGCGATCTTGTCCGAGGCGAAGTACGACGTCCACGCCATCGCGATGGCGATCACGATCGCGATTGGCACGATGGCGACGCCGGCCTTGAAGATCACGCCCAAGGCCACGGCCACCGCCGCGATGAGCAGCACGAAGGCTGCGAGCATCACGAAGGTGCGCCGCTTGTTGCGCGCGATCTGTTCGTACATTCCCACGGGTGCTACTGCTCTCCGGCGAGACGCCTAGAACTGGACGCTGACCGGACCCTGCTCGGTCGCATCGCCCTCAAAGTATTCACGAGGTGTGAAGTTGAACATTCCCGCCAGCACGTTGGCCGGGAACGCCTGGATCTTGTTGTTGTAGCCCAAGACCGAGTCGTTGTAGAACTGGCGCGAATACGCGATCTTGTCTTCGGTGGAGGTCAGCTCTTCCTGCAGGGACAGGAAGTTCTGGTTCGCCTTGAGGTCCGGGTAGGCCTCCGCAACTGCGAACAGGCTCTTCAAGGTGCCGCTCAGCGCGTTCTCCGCCTGGGCCTGCGCCTGGGGAGTCCCACTCGTCGCGCTGATGGCGTTCGCGCGGGCTTGCGTGACCGCTTCGAACACACCCTTCTCGTGTGCCGCGTAGCCCTTGACCGTCTCGACCAGGTTCGGGATGAGGTCGTGACGACGCTTGAGCTGTACTGCGATTTGGGAAAACGCGTTGTCGATGCGGTTGCGGGTCCGGACCAGTCCGTTGTACGTGACGACCACGAACAGGACCGCGAGGACAACCACCACCGCGATGATGATTCCGATGATCATGAATGCTCCTCAGGGGGCGATCTCGTCGTTCATCGTAGGTCCGACACCCTGCTCGGCAGGGATCATGTCCTTAGCAAGCCCTCGTTTCCCTCAGGGTTCTCGCGTCGAGGAGATCGCCTGTTCGTAGACACCTACGTACCGCTGGGCCAAGCGGGCGAGGGAGAAGTCGAGCACATGGGCCGATGCGGCTTCTTCGAGGCGGGCGCGCAGATCGTCGGCATCGAGCAGCCGACGCAGCGCGAGACGCAGCGCATGGGGATCGTCCGGGGCGACCATAAGCGCGTTGACCTCGTGGCGGGCCACGTTCCCGTAGCCGGGAATGTCCGACGCGAGCACCGCCGTGCCCGCCGCCATTGCTTCGAGCAACACGATGCCGAACGACTCCTGTCCGAGCGCGGGTGCGCAGAACACCGTCGCCCCCTTGAGTCGCGCCAGCTTCTCCGGCTCGGAGATCCGGCCCAGCCATTCCACTTCGGGGGTACCTCGGGCGCGGAGCGAGTCCGTTTCCGGGCCGTCGGACGCCACCCAGAGCGTGGCATCCCGGTCGATTCCGGTCCACGCGTCGAGCAGGACGCCGAGACCCTTGCGCGGTTCGTGGCGGCCGACGAAGAGCACGGCCGGTTTGGACCTGACCGTCGGCTCCACCTTCGCGTAGGCGTCGACATCGACACCGTTGGGCAACACGAGATACGAACCACCGAGCGCCTCCTCGGCCATCGCGCGCGCGTCGGGGCTCACCGCGACACGGACCGCGAGCCGCCGCGCGGCACTCACTGCGATCTTGCGCAACGCCTTGTACGCGGGGTTGCCCGCCTCTCCGGCCGCGTGGAACGTACCGACTTTCGGGATCTCACTGCCCAGGAGTGCCGCGCTGGTCGGGCCCGGAACGAGCGGTTCGTGCAGATGCAACACGTCGGGTTCGAAGACACGCAGCGCCTCCAACGTGCGCTCGGACGCGATGGACTGTTCCTCCGCCACCGGCGACACCGATCCATTTGTGGAAAAGCCCACGCTGGATCCGACCGTCGTGATCCCCGGTTCCGGCGGCGGACCGTCGGTAGGTCCGATCACCCGGGCGTCGATACCGATTGCGCGCAATGCACGCGCGAGCCCGAGTACTTGACCCTGGACCCCGCCGGGAACCGACAGCGAATACGGCGACAGCAGCGAGACGCGCATCAGGAACTCGGCGCGGCGTTGTTCGCAGTGGCGGCGGTCGATGTAGCACCACGAGGCTCGTCATGATCGCTGGGCCAGTTGGGTTGCATGACGTGCCACTGTTCCGGCGCCATCCGCACGAGCTCCTCGAACTTCCGCGCGAGATCTTGGGTCACGCGGGTCACGTCTTCACGCAGACGACCCTTGCGCTCGATCGGGAGCGGTGGCTCGATCTTCACGAAATGATGACCGTGCGGCCGGAAGTACACCGCGGCCGGTAACAGTGTGGCACCGGCGCGCAGGGCAAGGGTGGCCGGGCCCGCGGGCAGCGTCGTCTGCTCATCGAAGAACTCAACGGGCACGCCGTCGCCCGCGAGATCGCGATCGCTGAGCAGGCATACGACACGGTTCTCGCGCAGCGCCCGCAGCACTCCGGACGCGGCCTCGGGACCGAGCGGGATGACCTCCATGCCGATGGCGCGGCGCACATCGGCGAACCATTCGAAGAGCTCGGGCGGCTCGACCGCCTCGACCACGACCGTGGGCGCAACTCCCCGACCGGCCAACCAGGCGGCGGCGAAATCGAAACCGCCGAGGTGCGGCAACGCCAGGATCACGCCCTTGCCGTGTGCGAGTCCGTCGGTGATGTGTCCGAACCCGACCGAGGTGACGCGATCCTCCACCGAGCCGCGCGCATCGGTCGGCAGCCGGAACAGCTCCAACCAGTATCGACCGTACGAGGCAAAGGTGTCGGAGACGGCACGTTCGAGCGCGAGTCCGTCGAGTGCACCGTCGGTGGCGCGTTGCAGATTCCGTCTCACAATCCGCCGCCGTCCCGAAAGGAGCGGAGCCATGGCCACCGCGCGACCCGTCGCCTCGGCGATGGGGGTCGCGATCACGGGCGGGAGCGCGTTCGCGAGCGCCGAGCCGAGCCGATACGCGACGTAGGACGCCGACGGCATCGCCAACGGTCAGGGACGACTTCGGCGCGGGACGCGCACCGCGCGTCGACCCGCCGGTCGTTCCACCGCGCGCCAACGACGCTGGTTCGGGACCGGTTCACCGTCGGCGCCGGTCATCCGACGATGGCGGCCGCCGAGGAGCGACGAACGCGCGGGAAGATCATCCGATGCTTGGCGCCACACTTTGACGAATCGTTGGATCGACGTGACCGCCATGAGCACGACCATGATCCACAGGACCGGCACGAGCACGTCGAAGACGAGACCGACCCCAAGGATCACCATGCGTTCGGCCCGCTCCATCAAACCACCGCGCGCGTCGTACCCGAGCCCTTCCGCCTTCGCGCGTTCGTAGGAAATCAGCATCGCGAGCGCGGCGGCGGCGAACGCCAACACCGGCAAACGACCACTGGTGCGTCCGAGGTACCACGCGACTCCGCCGAAGACCACCGCGTCGGACGCACGGTCCATCACGGAATCGAAGAACGCACCGCGAGGCGAAGCCCGACCCGATGTGCGCGCGACGGAACCGTCGAGCAGATCGACGAGACCACTCACGCTCAGGCCGAGTACCGCCCACAGCAGGTGACCGGACGCGATCAGGAGTGCAGTGCCCACCGAGCACACGAGCCCGAACAACGTGAGGGCATCGGGACCGATGCCGGCACGTTGTAGTCCCCGACCGATCGGGGTGAGTCCACGCGAGACAGTGGCGCGGAGACGGCCGTCGAGCATGTGCGTTCGCACTCCCTCGGGTGGTGGTGGCGGCGAGG
>JANYLF010000116.1 GCA_025357995.1 Acidimicrobiia bacterium
CTCCGTGACGCGATATCGAGCGGCGGTGAACGCGGCTTACTCGGCCTCACCTTCTCGCCCAACGGCGCAACCTTGTACGTCGACTTCACGAACCCCAACGGCGACACGCGCGTCGAGGCGTACCCGATGAAGCCGGACGGGACCGCCAACCGACTCGCCCAACGTGAACTCCTGGCAATCGCGCAACCGCAACCGAATCACAACGGCGGCAATCTCGTCACCGGACCCGACGGCATGCTCTGGGTCGGCATGGGCGACGGCGGCGCCGCCGGCGATGCGGGTCCCGGTCACGCGCCGGAAGGTAACGGTCAATCGTGGACCACCCTGCTCGGCAAGTTGCTGCGAATCGATCCGACACCCTCGGGGAACAAGGTGGCGTACACGATTCCAACCGACAATCCGTTCGCTCGCGGCGGCGGGCTGCCCGAGATCTGGGCGTACGGTCTGCGCAACCCATGGAAGTTCTCGTTCGACGCGACGACTGGCGCACTCCTCATCGGCGACGTCGGCCAGAACGCCTACGAGGAGATCGACTGGGTCGCGCCGGGCACGCAACCGCCGCTCAACTTCGGCTGGCCGCGCCGCGAAGGTCTGCACAAGTTCCGCAGTGACGACGCATCGGGAACGATCGCTCCGATCCTCGACTATCCCCACGACACCCGCTGCTCGATCTCCGGCGGTTACGTATACCGCGGCACCAAGATCCCCGATCTCGTCGGCACGTATCTCTTCTCCGACTACTGCGACGGCAAGATCCGTGGCGTGACGGTGAGCCCAGCGGTGAATCCCGACCCGATCGACTTCGGCATCGGCGCCAAGAACGTGGCCGGCTTCGGCGAGGGTCCCGACCGCGAGCTCTACGTGCTGTCACATGGCGACGGCATCCTTCGTATCGACCCCGCGTAAAACCCGCGCAAGCGACGCCGTAAACCCCTATTTTTCGGAACGCTTGACGATCGCGCCGGCGATCCGGCGGCTCACACCCGACGGCACGGTCGCGGAGAACCCGGCGGTCGCGCGATTGAGTGGGCCGGGCACACACATCGCCTTGCCCTTCTCGAAGGATTTGAGCGCGGAGTCGACCACCGTCGACGCGTCCTGCCAGAGAAAGTTGGGGACGTCGCTCGAATCGATACCGGCGCGTTGCTGAAACTCGGTACGAGTAAAGCCCGGACACAACGACATGCAGTTCACGCCCGTGCCGCGTAGCTCTTCGTGGATTCCTTGGCTGAGGCTGCTCACGAACGCCTTCGTCGCGCCATAGGTGGCATTCCCGGGCGTCGGCTGGAAGGCCGCCATCGACGCGACGTTGATCACGCCGCCGGTCCGACGTTCGAGCATGTTCGGCAGCGCCGCGTGCGTGAGCCGCGTCAGCGCGACGACGTTCAAGGCGATCTCTTGAGCCTCTCCATCGATCGGGAGATCCTTGAAGTGGCCCATGGTGCCGAACCCGGCGTTGTTCACGAGCAGCTCGATCGGATGTTCGGCGTCGGCGAGACGCGCTTCGACCACCGCCAACTGCTTCGAGTCGCACAGGTCGGCAGTCAGCACTTCCGTGGAAGTGCCGTGCGCGGCCTCCACTTCCTTGGCGAGCGCTTCGAGACGCGCGGTGTCACGCGCGACCACCACGAGGTCGTAGCCGCGACGGGCGAGCCCGTGCGCGAATGCGTTACCGATACCGGCCGACGCGCCGGTGATGAGAGCAATGGGTCGAGCCACGGGTCCTCCTCCGCCGAAGTGCGAGGAGTCTCGCGCGGACTGGGTGCGCGGTGTGAGGAAGCGCCGCGTCAGAGGCCGAGTTCGGCGGCGACCGCGGTGAGAGTCGCGTCCACCGGATCGCCGACGGCCACCTGGTCGATGGCGCGTTGGGGATCCTTGAGGCCATGGCCGGTCACCGTGCAGACCACCCGTTCGCCCTCCTCGACGAGCCCGAGCTCACTCGCGCGGAGCAGTCCCGCCACCGACGCCGCGGAGGCGGGCTCCACGAAAACGCCCTCCGTGGTCGCGAGCAATCGGTACGCGGCGAGGATGTCGTCGTCGCTCACCATGTCGATCGCGCCGCCGGACTGGTCGCGGGCTTCGATCGCGCCTTCCCAACTCGCGGGATTCCCGATGCGGATCGCAGTCGCAATCGTCTCGGGATGCAGCACCCGCTCGCCCAGAACGAGGGGCGCCGCGCCCTGGGCTTGCCATCCGAGCATGCGCGGCCGACGCGTGGCGCGACCCAAGGTCTCGTACTCCGCGTAGCCCTTCCAGTATGCGGTGATGTTGCCGGCATTGCCGACGGGGAGGCAGTGCACGTCCGGAGCGTCGCCGAGCACCTCGACGATCTCGAACGCCGCGGTCTTCTGACCCTCGATGCGGAACGGGTTGATCGAATTCACCACCGTCACACCGTCGACGCTGCCGAGCCCCCGCACCACATCCAAGGCTTCGTCGAAGTTGCCGCGAATCTGCACGACCTTGGCGCCGTGCATCAACGCTTGCGCGAGTTTGCCGAGCGCGATCTTCCCTTCGGGGATGACGACTCCGCACGTGAGCCCGGCGCGCGCCGCATACGCGGCCGCGCTCGCCGACGTGTTCCCGGTGGACGCACACACCACGACCTTGGCGCCGTCCTCGACAGCCTTCGTGATCGCCATCGTCATGCCGCGATCCTTGAACGAACCGGTCGGGTTCGCGCCTTCGACCTTCAGAAACACGTCGAGTCCGAGCTCCTCCGAGAGACGCGCGGCGGGAACCAGCGGGGTGTTGCCCTCGAGCAACGTGACGACGGGCGTGGTGTCGGTCACCGGCAAGTGCTCGCGGTACACCTCGATGAGACCGGGCCAGGGGGTGGCGCGCATGGGACCGGGCGCGCCAGGCGATCCCGTCATCCTTCGTCGCCCATCACGCGCAACACGGAACCGACACGGTGGACGGCACCGACGTCACGCAACGCGTGAATCGTGGCGCGCAGATCGGCTTCACGCGCGAGGTGGGTGATGAAGATGAGTCGAGCTTCGTCGCCGATCCCCATCTGCTGCATGGACTTGATCGACACACCCCGGGCCCCGAACTGCTCGGCGATCGCGGCCAGCACACCGGGTTCGTCGGCCACCTCCAACTGCAAATAGAACTGGCTCTTGACCTCGTCGATCGGGCGGATCGGCTTGCGCGCCAACGTGCCGACGGTGGCGCCTCGGGCGCCGCTCACGAGATTCTTGGCCGCGTCGATCACGTCGCCCAATACCGCGCTCGCCGTCGGCATCCCACCCGCGCCACGCCCATAGAACATCAACTCGCCGACGGCATCGGCCTCGATGAACAACGCGTTGAACGAGTCGCGAACGGACGCGAGCGGATGTGACAGCGGCAGCATCGTGGGATGGACGCGCACCGCAATCCCGTGCTCGGACTCTTCCGCGACCGCGAGGAGCTTCACCGCGTATCCCAACGCGTAGGCCGACGCGATCTCGGCGTGCGACAACTCACTGATTCCCTCTCGATACACGTCGCCGGCCACGACGCGCGCGCCAAACGCGATCGTCGCGATGATCGCGGCCTTCGCGGCGGCGTCGAACCCCTCGATATCGGCCGTCGGGTCACGTTCCGCGAATCCCAAGGATTGCGCCTCCGCGAGCGCGTCGGCGAAGGACGCACCCGTCTCGGTCATGCTGGTCAAGATGTAGTTCGTGGTGCCGTTCACGATGCCCATCACGCGACGGATCCGATCGCCCGCGAGCGATTCGCGCAGCGGACGAATGAGCGGGATTCCACCGGCGACCGATGCCTCGAAGAGCAGGTCGACGCCCGCGCCGGCCGCCGTGTCGAACAGCTCCTTGCCAACGTTGGCCAACAACTCCTTGTTCGCGGTCACGACCGGCTTACCGGCCTTGAGCGCTTCCACGATGTGTTCGCGGGCGGGCTCGATACCGCCGATCACCTCGACCACGACGTCGACGTCATCCGCGGTCACGACCGCCGCGCCATCATGCGTGAAGACCGAGGCTGGGAGCGCCACGTCTCGTTCGCGCGCCAGGTTGCGGACCGCGACGCGCGTGACCTCGAGCCGAATACCGGTGCGCGCCTCGATGGCGTCGCCCTGCTCGGCAATGAGGCGCACGAGCGCGGAGCCGACGTGCCCGCAGCCGAGCAATCCGATGTTCACCGATCCGTTCGTCATAGCTACGAAGTCTCGCACGGGCGCCCGGCGATCAAGCGTCCAATCGCAGAAGATCGTCGAGAGATTCCCGACGGATCACGACCCGCGCCTGTCCGTCGCGGACAAACACCACCGCCGGACGGGGAACTTTGTTGTAGTTGCTCGCCATCGAATACCCGTAGGCACCGGTCACCGGCGTGACCAAAAGATCACCGACCGTCACGTCGGCGGGCAGGTGCGCGTCGGGCACGATGACGTCGCCTTGCTCGCAGTGCTTTCCCGCCACCGCGGCCGCGAGAGCCCGGGGGGCGTCGGGCCGGTCCGCCAGGTACGCCTCGTACCCGGCGCCGTAGAGCACCGGCCGCGGGTTGTCGCTCATCCCACCGTCGACGGCCACGTAGGTGCGTCCACCGGGGATCGCCTTCACCGTCCCCACCCGATAGAGCGTGACCGCCGCGGCCGCCGCGATCGAACGACCAGGCTCGACCATGATCGGACGGTCCCCCACCCCGGTGCGCAGCGCGGCCGCGTACTCGGTCACCGACGGATCCGAATCGGAATGCAGGTACCGCGCGCCGAGACCGCCGCCGAGATTCACCAGCGGGATGTCCACGCCGGTGGCGCGCTCGCATTCGTCGGCGAAGGCGCCGACCACGCCCGCGGCCTTCGCGTACGAATCGAGTCGGAACACCTGCGAACCAATATGCGCGTGGATACCACCGAACCGCAATGCCGGCGATGCAACGACGCGGGCCACGGCCTCCGCGGCGGCACCGGTCGAGACGGTGAACCCGAACTTCGAATCGTCGGTCCCGGTCTGGATGAACTCGTGCGTGTGCGCCTCCACCCCCGGAGTGACGCGCACCAGGACCTCACCGGCGAAGCCGACGCGCTCCAACCGGTCGAGCTCGTCGAAAGAATCGGCGACCACTCGGCCGACGCCAGAGTCGCGCGCGGCCTCGAGCTCCGCGTCGCTCTTGTTGTTGCCGTGAAAGACGAGACGCTCGACCGGGAACCCCGCGCGCAACGCAACGTGGAGCTCGCCCCCGGTCGCAACGTCGAGATGCAGTCCCTCCTCGGCGATCAACCGCACCATCGCGGTGCAGAGGAACGCCTTCCCCGCGTACGCGACCCTGCCCTCACCGAACTGGGTCACGTATTCCCGGCAACGCGCCCGCAGATGGTCCTCGTCGTACACGAAGAGTGGCGTCCCGAACTCGGCCGCGATCACGGCGAGATCGAGGTCGCGAAGTCCCACGGGCAGGAGGGTCTGGTCAAAAGGATCGGTCATTGCGCGTCGTCCGGTTCGTCTTCTTCGAGGCGCTCCATGACGTCGGGAGCCGTGACCCCGAGAATCGCGAGGGCATTCGCGAGACCGACGCGCGTCGCTTCCGCGAGCCAGAGGCGCGCCTGGGTCAGCGGCGCGTCGTCGGTCATGACCCGACAATCGCGATAGAAGCCGTGGAAGCGGGCCGCGAAGTCGCGCATCCAGGTCGATACCCGATGCGGAGCACGCAGTTCGGCCGCGTGGCGCAGCATCTCGGGATACTCCGCGAGCGCGCGCAAGAGTTCCAGCTCGCGTTCGTGCACGAGGAGCGAGAGATCGACGTCGGCGAGAGGCCCGCGCACGATCCCGGCCTCTGTCGCGCGCCGCGCGATCGACGCGCACCGCGCGTGCGCGTACTGCACGTAATAGACGGGGTTCTCCATCGATTGCGCGGTCACCACATCGAGATCGAACGTCATCGCGGTGTCGATGCTCTGCAACAGGAACGTGAGCCGCGCGACGTCGGGATCGACGTCGTCGAGAATGTCGGTGAGCGTGATCACCGTGCCGGCGCGCTTCGACAGCTTGACCACCTCGCCGCCGCGTTCGAGCTTCACGAGCTGGCCGAGAATGATCTCGGGCTCCGGGGCGGTCTCGGTTCCCACACCGAGCGCGCGCATGCCGACCTGGAGCGACTTCACCTGGCCGTGATGGTCGGCGCCCCAGATGTCGATGAGGTGCACCCAGCCCCGACGAATCTTGTCGCGGTGATACGCGAGGTCGTTGGCGAGGTACGTCGTCGTTCCGTTGGACCGCACCAGCACGCGGTCGCGATGGTCACCCAGCGCCTCGCTCGCGAACCACTCGGCACCGTCCTGCTCGTAGGTATGACCCGCGGCGCGCAGCGCCTCGAGAATCTCGTCGACGTCGCCGCGCGCGTGCAATGTGCGCTCCGAGAACCACGTGTCGAAGTACACGCCGATCCGCGACAAATCGTCACGCAGCTGCGCGACCACTGCGGATTCCCCCCAGTCGGCGGCGGCGGCATCCGTGACGTGATCACCGAGCTCGGCGCGCATGGTGTCGGCAAACTCCATGAGGTACCCACCCTGATATCCGTGCTCCGGCGGTTCCTCGCCCCGATAGCGAGCCATCAAGGACGCGGTGAACACATCGAGTTGCGTCCCGGCGTCGTTGAGGTAGTACTCGCGGTGTACGTGCGCGCCCTGCGCCGCGAGCAAGTTCGCGATCGCATCTCCCACCGCGACCCACCGTCCCCCACCCGCGTGCAGTGGACCGGTCGGGTTCGCGGACACGAACTCGAGGTTCACCTTGAGGCCGTCGTAGAGATCGCCGCGGCCATAGTCCCTTCCGGCCGTCACGACCGCGCCCACGATCTCGTGCAGCCACGTGGGCGCAAGGAAGAAGTTGACGAACCCCGGGCCGGCGACCTCCACCCGGGCCACATGACGGGGTGCAAGACCCTCCAGCGCGGTCACGACCCTGTCCGCAACCTCACGTGGCGACGTTCCCACCACCTTGGCGAGCACGAGCGCGACGTTGG
>JANYLF010000312.1 GCA_025357995.1 Acidimicrobiia bacterium
CAGACGAGGGGTTAGGTCGATGGCCATCGTCGTCTCGGATCGCCGGGACCGTTACCAAACGTCGCCATTGCGCCATCTGGATCCCTTGCTCTTCGGCGCGCCGGCGCTCCTCGCCGGACTCGGCGCGCTCATGGTGTACGCGTCGACGCGTCACCGGTTGGAAACGCAGGGGATCGACCCGCTGTACTACTTGAAGCGCCAGATCATCGCGATCGTCGTCGGCGTGGTGGTGATGGTCATCCTCATGCTCATCGACTACCGGCGCCTGCGCGAGCTGTCGCTGATCGGGTACGGCGCCACCATCCTGTTGTTGATCGCGGTGCTCAAGTTCGGCGTATCGGTCAAAGGCGCGCAGGCAAGGTTCGACATCGGCGCGTTCCAGATTCAACCGGCCGAGTTCGCGAAGGTCTTCCTCACGCTGGTGCTCGCCGCGTACTGCACGATCCACCGAGAGGAAATGGGCGCGCGCCGCCTGGTCGTGGCGCTGGCGATCTGTGCGCTCCCGATGGGCCTTATCATGTTGCAACCCGACCTCGGGACCGACCTCGTCCTGATGGCGATGGCTTTCACGATCCTGATGATGGCGGGCGCACGCGCGCGCCATCTGGTGGTGTTGCTCCTCCTCGGTCTCACCTTCGCCGTCGGGGCGATCGAGGCGGGAGTGCTCGACCAGTACCAGATCGATCGGCTCACGTCGTTTAGCAACGCCGGTTCGGACGCACGCGGCTCGGGGTATAACCAGGACCAATCGATCACGACGATCGGCTCCGGCGGACTCACCGGTTCCGGACTCTTCAACGGAACCCAGACCAACGGCGCCCAGGTTCCGGAACAACACACCGACTTCATCTTCACGGTGGTCGGCGAGGAGCTCGGGTTCGTGGGCGGCGCGATCGTCCTCGGACTGTTCGCGATCATCGTGTGGCGAACGTCTCGAGCCGCCAGGCTTGCTCAGGACCCGTTCGGTGCGCTGTGCTGTATGGGAGTTCTGGCGATGTTCGTGGCGCAGGTGTTCGAGAACGTCGGCATGGCAACCGGCATCATGCCGGTCACCGGAATCCCGCTCCCGTTCATGAGTTACGGCGGGTCATCGGTCATTGTGTCGTTCGCCTGCATCGGGCTGGTCGGCAACGTGCATATGAGGAGATTCAGTTGAGCGTGGGTCGGGGTCGGATCGCCGCGGGCGCACTGGCGATGGCAGTCGTCGCCGCGGCGTGCAGCGACAGCGCGACAACTCAGGTCGCCGCGCGCCGTGTTCGCCGCGCGCATGCCTCGACCACGTCGAGTTCGACCAGCGCGTCGTCGAGCACGTCGTCGTCGAGTACCACCACGCTGCCGTTCGACGGGCTGCGTCCCGGTGATGCGGGACCGAAGGTGGCGGCGATGCAACAACAGCTCGCGGCGCTGCAGTACGACGTCTCACCCGACGGCCACTACAGCGCGGCCACGATGCAGGCCGTCATGGCGTTTCAGAAGGTGAACGGTCTCGGTCGCGATGGTGTGGCCGGCGCGTCGACGCTTGCAAAACTCGCCACGCCGGCGATCCCGGGCCCGCTCGTTCCGGGCGGCGGTTCCACACGCGTCGAGGTGGATGTGGCGCGTCAGGTGCTGTTCTTCTACAAGTCCAACGCGTTGTACCGGATCGTATCCGTCTCGACCGGAAGTGGTCAGCGGTTCTGTGTGGACGGACGGTGTGCGACCGCGGTGACACCGGGCGGTTCGTTCCGCGTGAGCGGCAAGGTCGGCGGGTGGCAGACCGGGAAGCTCGGCCGCCTGTACAAGCCGTCGTACTTCAACGGCAACATCGCGATCCACGGCGCGCTCTCGGTCCCGGGCGGGCCGGCGTCGCACGGTTGTGTGCGGGTCCCGATGAACTCGGCGGACTGGATCTTCTCGTCGCTGCCGATCGGGACCGCGGTCTACGTCCTCAACGGTCCGCACGTGCCCGCGCCGTTCGCCGACGTGCCGCCGCCGACCACCGTGGCACTGCCATCGAGCACGTCGAGCAGTACGTCGAGTACGTCCACTTCGACCACGTCCACATCGTCGACGACCACCACGACGACCACAAAGCCGTGATCGGCACCGAGTAGGCTCGGTTCGTCATGACCAGCCTCTGGCCGCGGATCGAACCGCTTCTGGCCGGGGTCGAGAAGCCCGCCCGGTATATCGGGATGGAGCGTGGCAGTCGGGTTCCGCACCATGGGCCCGGGTCAGTCTCGTGGCTCCTCGTCTACCCGGATACGTACGAGATCGGATTGCCCAACCAGGGCCTCCAGATCCTGTACGAGATCCTCAACGAACGCGACGATGCCGCCGCCGAGCGCGCGTACGCGCCGTGGCTCGATCTCGCCGCGGCACTGCGCGAGCACGCGGTACCACTGTTCTCGGTGGACACGCATCGCGCCGCCGCCGACTTCGACATTGTGGCGTTCAACCTCTCGGCCGAACTCGTCTACACCAACCTGCTCGAATGTCTCGACCTCGCGGGCATCCCGATTCGCGGATCTGTTCGCGCGGCCGTGGACCCGATCGTGGTCGCCGGCGGTCACTGCACCTTCAACCCCGAACCCATGGCCGACTTCGTCGACGCGTTCGTCATCGGAGACGGCGAAGAGCCGGTGGGCGAGATGACCGAGGTGGTCGGAACCTGGAAGCGCGCCGGTCGTCCGGGTGGTCGTACCGCGGTGTTGCGGGAGCTGGCATCCGTGGCGGGCGTGTACGTGCCGTCGATGTACGACGTCGCGTTCGACGGACCCGCGTTGCGCGCGATCACCCCGCGCTTCGCCGACGTGCCCGCGGTCGTGGACAAGCGGACCGTGGCGGATCTCGCCGATTGGCCGTACCCGCGCGAGCAGCTGGTCCCGCTCATCGAGGTCGTGCACGACCGGCTCAACGTGGAGCTGTTCCGCGGGTGCACGAGAGGGTGTCGGTTCTGCCAGGCGGGCATGATCACGCGCCCGGTGCGGGAGCGGCCGGCCGAGCAGGTGCGCTCAATGGTCGCGCAGGGGCTGGCGCGCACGGGGTACGACGAAGTCGCGCTCACGTCGCTGTCCAGCGCAGATTTCAGCGGCATCGACGGGCTCGTCGGCGACTTGGTGAGCGATCAGATCGGCTGTGGCAACGTCGGTGTCTCCTTGCCGTCGTTGCGGGTCGACGCGTTCACGGTGGGAATCGCGAGCGAGATCCAGAAGGTGCGGCGCACGGGTCTCACGTTCGCACCCGAAGGTGGGTCGTGGCGGCTCCGTCAGGTGATCAACAAGCTGATCACCGAGGAAGACCTGTACGCGGCGGTGGAAGGCGCATATTCGCAGGGTTGGCGGCGGATGAAGTTGTATTTCCTCGTCGGACTCCCCACCGAGATGGACGAAGACACACTCGGTATCGCCGAGCTGGCGCGCAACGTCGTGAAGATCGGCAAGCAGTACACGAAGCAGGCGAGCTGCACGGTGTCGGTCGGTGGTTTCGTGCCGAAGGCGCACACACCGTTCCAGTGGTTTGGCCAGAACGGCACCGACGAGCTGCACCGGAAGATCACGATGTTGCGCGACGACCTGCGCAAGACCGCGGCGCAGGTTCGGTGGCACGATCCGAAGGCCACGTTCGCCGAGGGCATTGCCTCACGCGGCGATCGGCGGATCGGCGCGGTGATCGAACGGGTCTGGCGCGCCGGGGGCACCTTCCAGGAGTGGTCGGAGCACTTTCAGCTCGCCCGCTGGACCGATGCAATGGCCGCGGAGGGCTTGGATCCCGACTGGTACGTCACGCGGCATCGCAGCGAAGACGAAGTGCTGCCCTGGGACCACATCGCGGCCGGTTTGCACCGAGATTTCCTCTGGCAGGACTGGCAATCGTCGCTTGCCGCGCACGGGCTCCCCGATTGTCGGTGGACTCCGTGCTACGACTGCGGGGTATGTACCGACTACGCGCTGGAACACGTCGTGGCATCGACGGTGGCGCCGGCGGGTGGCAGCCAAGGAACGGGACAAGACCTCTCGCACGGCGGAGCAGTTCCGGTGCTCCTCGGCCCAACAAGAGTGGCGTCGTGAGGGGCGAAGCAGGGTTCCCTGTGCGCGTGTGGTTTACCAAGAACGGCAAGGTCCGGTTCATCTCGCATCGTGACGTTGCTCGTGCGTTCGAGCGAGCGTTTCGCATCGAGGCGTTGCCCCTGTCGTTCACGCAAGGGTTCTCACCGCGTCCGAAGGTGAGCTTCGGGTTGGCGTTGTCCGTCGGCCATGAATCGGACGCGGAGTATCTCGACATCGAGTTCGCCGAAACTGTTCCGGTAGCACCGCTCGCGGCGGCGATCACCCGTGCGCTGCCCGAAGGTATCGATGTGGTGGAAGTGGTCGCATTGGCCGACCGCGCCGCGGCACTGCAAGAAGCAGTGACCGCGGTGGAATGGGAAATCGAACTGATCATCGATGACGGCGCGGCCGACGCGTCGCCGACGGTGGTGCACGACCGGGTCGCCGCGTTGCTGGACGCTCCGGCCCTGGTGCTCGAACGGGTCCGCAAGGGACGCACGGGTACCGAAGACATACGTCCGGTGATCCGTCGGATCACCACGCTCGGTCCCACCGAGCGAGGAACGTTGATTGCGGTCGAGCTGGCAACTCGACCGACGAGTGTGCGCCCGGCGGAGCTCATCGCCGCGCTGGGCACCGAGTTTCGCGAGGGTCGAGTCCGCCGGACTCGACAGTGGATTGAACGCGGCGGCGTGCGGTACGAACCAATCGCCTCCGATCCGCGCAGCGTCCTGGAGGCGCGCGCGTCATGAGAGAAGGCATCGATGTCCGACGAAACACCGGGGACGACTCCTGTCCCCGAACCACCCCGGAGTTCGCCACCCGCGCCTGAGGGGCGCGTTTCGAATCCCGATCAACAATCGAACGCAGCCGAGGGCTCGGGTGCGGCGTCGACCGGGGCCGATGGCACCACCGATGCTGGTGGTGCCGCAACGGGCGCGCCGCGGCCGCGTCGACGTGGATCGCGCGGCGGACGCAATCGCCGCAAGCCGGGTTCGCCACCGGGCGGCGGCGGAGGTGCGGGCGGCACGGGCGCGGGCGGCGCGGCAACTGACAGGTCGCGCCAACGCGACCCGGGGGCGGGTGAGCGAAATGTCAGCGGCGCGACACCGCGCGACGACGCGCCGCCGAGTCGGGTGCACAACGAGCGGGCCGCCGCGGACCGTGGCTTCACCGCGGACGACGTCGGGGTTGAGGCACGAGAAGAGGCTGGGCTGCGCACACCGACACCGGCGGAGGTCACTCGACCCAAGATCGGCGATTCGCGACCAGCACCGGTGGTGGATGCAGCGGAGTCGGAGTCAGGCGGGGCGGGATCGTCGAACGCGGCGGGTGGTTCCGGCACCGGGACCTCTCCGTCGGGCGGGGCGAAACGACGTCGCCGTCGAGGCGGGCGCAATCGATCTCGATCCGGCACCGGGGGCGGAGGTTCGGGCGTCGGCGGTTCCAGCACCGGGGGCAACCAGAGCGGAAACGGCGGCGGCGCGCGCACGGTCGTGACCGCGCAGATCCCCGAGGACGACGGATCGGTGCTCGACGATCTGGACGAAGAGACCTTGGAGCGCCGGCGCGGCCGCACCCGCAAGGGTCGTCCGACCGGTCGGTATCAGATGATCGTTCACGTGGGCGAGGACCGCACGATCCAAATGGGCGTGCTCGAAGGGCGTTCGCTGGTCGAGCACTACGTGAGCCGTCCGGAAGACGGTGCCACGTCGATCGACGGCAACATCTATCTGGGCAAGGTGCAGAACGTGCTGCCCGGGATGGAGGCGGCGTTCGTCGACATCGGCACACCGAAGAACGGTGTGATCTACCAACGCGATGTGCAGTTCGACGCGGGCGAGATCGAAGGCGGAGGCGCACCGAAGATCGAGACCGCGCTCAAGAACGGCCAATCGATTCTCGTGCAGGTGACGAAGAATCCGATCGGCGCGAAGGGCGCGCGACTCACCCAAGACGTGAGCCTCGCGGGCCGGTTCGTGGTGATGGTGCCCAACCAGCCGACCACGTACGGCATCTCCAAGCGCCTTCCCGACGACGAACGTAAGCGACTGCGCAAGGTGCTCGAAGGGATTCGTCCCACCGACGCGGGTCTCATCGTGCGCACCGCGGCCGAAGGTGCCACCGCCGACGAGCTGACGCGCGACCTCGCGCGCTTGCAGGACCAGTGGCGTCAGATCTCTTCGCTTGCCGCGCAGTCCAAGGCCGGCACGTTGTTGTACCGCGAGCCACCGCTCGTCGTGCGGGTCATCCGTGAGGAGTTCACCAAGGAGTACCGCTCCGTGGTGATCGACGACGACGTGATCTTCTCCGAGGTGAAGGCGTACGTGGACGCGATCGCGCCCGAACTCTCCGAGCGCGTCGAACGGTACGAGGACGAACACCTGCCGATCTTCGAGCGCTTCCACGTGCACGAGCAGTTGCATAAGGCGCTCGACCGGAAGGTCTGGCTGCCGTCGGGCGGATCGCTCATCATTGAGCGTACGGAGGCCCTCACCGTGGTCGACGTGAACACCGGCAAGAACGTGGGGAAGTCGAATCTCGAAGACACGGTGTTCATGAACAACCTGGAGGCGGCCGACGAGATCGCCCGTCAACTGCGGTTGCGAGATATCGGTGGGATCATCGTGATCGACTTCATCGACATGGAGATCAAGAAGAACCGGGACGCCGTCACCAAGGGTCTGCGCGAAGCGCTGGCGCGGGACAAGACCCGGACCCAGGTCTTCGAGATCTCGGAGCTGGGCCTGGTCGAAATGACCCGCAAACGCATTTCCGAGGGGCTGGTGGAGGCATTCTCCGAGACCTGCGCCGTCTGTGGGGGGCGTGGTTTCGTGGTCGACGAGGCGATGCTGTAAAGTCGCCGAGTTCTCCCGCAGATCTCGAGGTCTTTCCGCGCCATGTACGCAGTGATCACCACAGGTGGCAAGCAATACAAGGTCGAAACCGGCCAGCAGCTCGATGTCGAGCGCCTGGGTGTCGATGAGGGTGAGGTCGCGCTGCGGCCGGTGCTCGTCGTCGACGGTTCGACGATTCTGGCCACGCCGAGCCAACTCGACGGCGCGTCCGTGACTGCGAAGGTCGTCGGCGCGGCGAAAGGCCCGAAGATCGACGGGTTCGTCTACAAGCCGAAGTCGAACAACCGCAAGCGTTGGGGCCACCGGCAGCACTACACCACCATCGAGATCACCGCGATTACGAAGGGCTGACCAATGTCGAAGAAGAAGGGTGCAGCCTCCTCCCGGAACGGCCGTGATTCCTCGGCCCAACGGCTCGGGATCAAGGTGTACAGCGGGACCGAGGTCACGGCGGGAACGATCATCGTGCGCCAGCGCGGTACCAAGTTCCACCCCGGCGACAACGTGGGCCGCGGTGGGGACGACACCCTGTTCGCGACGGCCGACGGCGTCGTGAAGTTCGGTCACCGTCGCGGGCGCAAGCTCGTCGACATCCTCCCCGGCTAACCAGCACTCCCGCGTGTCCAACTTCGTCGACGAAGCGCAGTTGAACGTGCGCGGTGGCGATGGTGGCGCCGGTTGCATCTCCTTCCGTCGCGAATCGCACGTGCCCAAGGGCGGACCCGACGGTGGGGACGGCGGAAATGGTGGCGACGTGTGGTTGCAGGCCGATCGCAACGTCGCGTCGCTCCTCTCATTCCGCGACCACCCGCATCGCCGCGGCCCGTCCGGGACGCACGGCTCGGGCAACCAACGTCATGGCGCTTCGGGCGCGGACCTGACCGTGTACGTCCCCGAAGGGACGACGATCCGTCATCACGAGACTGACGCACTCATCGCGGATCTCGTCGGCCATGGAGATCGATGGCTCGCCGCCCGCGGTGGTCGCGGCGGCAAGGGCAACGCCCGTTTCCTTTCAAACGCGCGGCGTGCCCCGACCTTTGCCGAACAGGGTGAGTACGGCGAGGAGCACTGGCTCCGCCTCGAACTTCGGCTGATGGCCGACGCCGCATTGGTCGGGTTTCCCAATGCCGGCAAGTCCACGCTGATTGCGGCCGTCAGCGCGGCGAAGCCGAAGATCGCGAACTATCCGTTCACCACCTTGGTCCCGAATCTGGGCGTGGTGCGTTTCCAGGATCACGAGTTCGTCGTCGCCGACATCCCGGGCCTGATCGAAGGTGCCGCAGAGGGTCGCGGGCTCGGCCATCAGTTCCTCCGACACGTCGAGCGCACACGGGTGTTGGTGGTGCTGCTCGATCTCGCGCCGATGGACGGGCGCAGCCCCGAGGATCAGGAACGCATCCTCCTCGACGAGCTCGGCCGCTATCAGCCGGAGCTCTTGACCCGGCCGCGCATCGTCGTGGGCACGAAGGTTGATGTCGCGCAGTTCGAGACCGAACATTTCTCGATCTCCGCCGTCACCCACCAGGGCCTCGACGAGCTCATGGGTCAACTCGGCACGCTGATCGAAGGCGCGCGGGAATCCGTACCGACGCCCGAGACCTACGTGGTGCACCGACCCGCCGAGGAGGGGTTTTCGGTCACCCGCGAATCCGACGGTGCGTTCCGATTGGCGGGACGATCGGCGGAACGCGTCGTGGCGATGGCCGACCTCACCAATATCGAGGCGCTCGACTACATCCACCAACGATTCCGCAAGATGGGAGTCGAAAAGGCGCTGGCCCGCGCCGGCGCGCGCGAAGGTGACCTCGTGCGGATCGGAGACATCGAGCTGGAATACGTGGAAGGCCTC
>JANYLF010000147.1 GCA_025357995.1 Acidimicrobiia bacterium
CACGCGGCGGTGCGCCGACCACCTTGGCGAGTACGAGCGCGACGTTGGTCTGCCAGTCGCCGTGCTCCCGCGATCGGGCCGCCACCACCTCGATCCCCTTGGGTGGCAGCGGGAGGTCGGCGGCGGTCAGTGCCGCGTGGAGAGCCTGGGTGAGATCGTCGGCAATCACAGTCGTCCGTGAAGTCGGAGGTACACCGTCGACACGACGGTCGTGGGAACGGCCAGTCAGCATCGCACACGACCCCCTTCGCGCCGCTTCGGAAAATGAGTCGACCGGCTCAGCGATCGCGAACTTTCCCGATCGGTGTGCGAACACCGCGCGTGGCCGATAATCTGGACAACCTGCCGGACCGGGGACAGATAGGTCCGAGAGGGCACTTCGAAGGGCGGCGGAGCGTGAGATTACGACGCCGATTGGGAGACGATTCGTGGCACGACAAGGTGGACTCGGGCGCGGCCTGGCTGCGCTGTTGCCCACGGGGTCGGAGCCACATCCTGCGGAGCATCTCTTCGCGCCCCTTGCCGAGAGCGATGCCGTGAGCGATCTCGGCACCGAGATGGTGGGCGAGCTGGCCAGCAGCCAGAGCGGCCTCGCGATTATCTACCACGCGCTGGATTCGTTGGTGGCCGAGCACGACCTGGTCGACGCGGCCGTCATCATCGACGAGCCCGGCCTCGGCCGTCAGGTATTCCGGGCCGGGCGCAAACCACTCGACGATCCCGGTGGCGAAGCGCTGCTCGACGCCGCTCCGGGCCTCTACACCGATCCCGCGCTCGACGCGGGGAGCGTCGACGCGTCACTCGTGACCAGTCTCTGCGTCGTTGCGTTGCGCATGGAAGTGCTGCGATACGACTCGTGGCACGATCCGCTCACCGGACTCTTCGACCGCCGAACCTTCGACCGCCTCCTCGACATGTCGATCGCGCGCAGCGTGCGTTACCGCTGGCCGTTCACGCTCGTGCTCGTCGACCTCGACGACCTCAAGCAGATCAACGACGGCGAAGGCCACCAGGCGGGCGACGCCGCGTTACGCGCGTTGGCCGAGCGGTTCCGCCGGGTGCTCCGCTACGGAGACAACGCGGCTCGCATCGGCGGAGACGAGTTCGCGCTCATCTTGCCCAGCACCGATCCGGGCGACATTCCACCGCTGCTCGAACGCATCGGCGCCACTCGCATCGGCGAGCGCGCGTGTCCGCCGTTCTCGTACGGGGTCGCGCAGTGCCCCACCGAATCCGAGACGGCCGAGGCACTCGTCGCACTCGCCGACAAGCGTCTGTACGAAGCCAAGGCCGCCCGCCACGAAGGGCCCTGACGTGGACACAACCAACCTCGACGACCTCGAACTCGAACTGCGCAAACTCCCGGGCGTCCGCGCCGCCGGGTTCACCGAACGCGACGACATGTTGTTGGTGCAGGTCCAGGTCTCCGGCGAGGAACCGTCGGCCAACTTGTCGCATCAGGCCGCGCGCATCGCGTACCGCCACGCCGACAAGCCCGTAGCACTTGAAGTCGTGCGGTGGCGCACCATCGAAGCCTCACCGACTCCCGCCGCACCCGTCGCGGTCGCGGCGAGTTCGTCTGCGCCAGATACCTCCACGCCGGATGTCACCGCTACCACTCCAGTCGCGGACACCGACCACGACGACATCCGTCACCACCGCGTGCGCCTCCTGGCGGTGCTCACGTTCCCGGATACCGACGAGCTCGAAGTCCATCTCACGTTCGGTGGACGGCGCATCATCGGCCGGTCCGCCGCGAGTGCCGCGATCGTCGGGGCGGCCACCGCCACCGTCGAAGGACTCCGCACGTTCGCACCCAAGCTCGCCGGCACCGTCGAGTGGGCATCCGAACTCACCGACCAGAGCACCGAGAGCGAGTACGTGGTCGCGTGTTCGATCGCAATCGACGGCGATACGCGCCTCGGCATCGCGTCCGGCGGGAGTCGCCTCGAAGCTGCGGCGCGCGCCACACTGAACGCGCTCAACCGCACGATGGAACAGCTCGCCGACGGCGGCGACTGATCGCTCGAACGCTTCACTCATCGACCGAGCGAAGTCGCTTGGTAGTGTCGCCGGTCCCGCCCTCGTAGCTCAGGGGATAGAGCATCGGCCTCCGGAGCCGTGTGCGCAGGTTCGAATCCTGCCGAGGGCACCGCAGATCAAAGTATGCCGGTCTCCGACGCAGCCGCGAGTCCGGGAACGACGGAGCCGTCGCCGGCATCGAAGACTGCATCGTCGCGCAGTGCGTGCTCCGGCAACCGGAGCGCGAGCACGATCGTGAACGCGGCGACCGGGAGGGCGACGACGTAGACCCACGGCATCGCTTCCGCGACCGCCACGACGTCGGTGCCACCGCCAAGTCGCGCCTGGTACACCGCGCTCAACACCGCGGCGCCGAGCGTGACCCCGAGCATTCGGGCCAGCAACGCGGTCGATGTGGCGACGCCGAGGTCCCGATGCTCCACCCCGTTCTGCAGCGCGAGCAGCGACGTCTGCATGATGAACCCCATGCCACTACCGAGGACCGCGCCGAACCCCGCCGCGAGCCATACCGGCGAATCGCGGGTCAGGGTCGCAAGCAGGGCGATACCGACGATCGTCAACAGCGATCCGATGATCGGCCAAATCCGATACCGGCCGGTGTGCTCGACACGGCGGCCCGCGACGAGCGTCGTGAATGCCGTCGTGAACATGAACGGGATGAGGAGCAAACCCGACTCCGTCGCGCTCACACCACCGACCTGCTGCATGAAGACCGGGATGAAGTAGATGCCGGACGCGAACAACGCTCCGCTGGTCAGGTTGAGCAGGCTCGACACCCGCACCACCCGAGCGGCGAACATGCGCAGCGGCAACACAGGCTCCGCCACGCGGCGCTCCCGCCGGATCAGCAGCGCGCCGAACACCACCACCACGAGCGCGAGCACGACCACCTCCGGTGACAGCCATGCCACCGTCCGACCACCGATGCTGGCCGCGATCACGATCGCGCCCAACGCACCCGTGAGGAGCGCGGCGCCGAGGTAGTCGATCGCGTGGCTGATCCGTTGGTAGGGAACGTGCAGTCGTCTCGTGACGATCACCGCACTCATCACCGCGAGCGGAAGGTTGATGTAGAACGCCCACCGCCAGCTGAGATGGTCCACGAACACGCCGCCGGTGAGCGGACCAACGAGGCTCGCGACCGCGAAGAGCGCGCCTTGATACCCGAGCCAACGCCCGAGCTGACGCGCGGGAACGATGTCGGCGACGATCGCCATCGCCAATACGCCGAGGCCACCCGACCCCAATCCTTGGAGCGCGCGAAACAGGACCAGCTCGGTGATCGAGGAAGCGGTGCCACACAGCACCGAGCCGATCGTGAAGACGCTCAACGCGAAGAGGTACACCCGCTTGCGGCCGTAAAGGTCACCGATCTTCCCGTAGATCGGCATCGTCGCGACCTGCGCGAGGAGATAGGCGGTGATCACCCACGACCGCGCCGACTCGGCGCCGAGATCGCGGCCGATCGTCGGGAGCGCCGTTGCCACGATCGTCCTGTCGAGCGTGCTCAAAATCATGCCGAGCTGCACGCCGACGAAGACCATGAAGACGGTGCGGGCCGCGCGTCGATCGATTGGGAGAGCGATCGCTCACCGTATCCCGACCACCGTGAGGATCCATTTGGCGACGCCGGAGTCGGCCGGTCCGCCGCGGGTCGAGGGCCCAGATGTGCTCGAGTTCCACCCGGCCGGTCCACGCGGCATCGTGCCACGGCCCAACCTCGTATTCACCGGATGTTTGCCTCCCCGCAAAGCTGAGCAATAGGGTCGGCCCGCTCGAAGGGGGACATCGTGGGTTGGTACACCAGAAACGGTTCGATTGGCACACGCCGAGTTCGTGCGATCGGCGGCGTCGTTCTCGCCGCGGCGCTCGCGCTCGGAGCGACGGCGACGGCGGGCGCGGACCCGGAGCGACCCTGGCGCAAGCCCCACCACCTCGACCACGTCTTCGTGATCGTGCTCGAGAACTACAAGACCGAAGACGTCACGCCCGCGGCCGCGCCGTACCTCGCGAGCCTCACCCAACAAGGCGTCACCCTCGACGCGATGTACGGGGTCGATCACAACAGCCTCTCGAACTACATCGCGATGACGAGCGGGAACTCGCCCACCGCCGCCACAAAGGCCGACTGCTTCCAGTACGACTGCATGTTCGAATCGCCGAACGATCAGAACATCGGCGACCAACTCGAAGCGTCGCATCGTTCGTGGAAGGCGTACCTGGAGTCGATGCCCGCGCCGTGCACCCACCCGACGGTGTCCGGGTCTCTCGATCCCTACCTTGTGGGTTACGCGACCCGTCACAATCCGTTCGTGTACTACCGCGACGTGATCGGTCCGGACATCACCACCACCTCGGAGCGCTGCGCCGCGCACGATGTGCCGCTCACGCAGCTCGGCACGGATCTCGCGCACCACGATGCGCCGAACTACTCGCTCATCGTGCCCAACACGTGCAACGACGGGCACGATCGCGGTACGAACTGCGCGCTGCCGACCGCCGACGCGTGGTTGGCCGCGAACGTCCCGTCGATCCTGGCGTCACGCGAGTACCGCCATCACGGCACACTCATCATCACCTTCGACGAATCCGAAGGTGCCGACACGCGCGGCTGTTGTGGAAACTCCGCGGGCGGCAAGATCTTCACCACGGTCCTGTCCCCGGCGGTCACGAACCCCGGCGGACACTCCGCGACGCCGTACAACCACTACTCGGTGCTGCGTACGGTCGAAGACCTCTTCGGCCTGAGCTGTCTCGGCCACGCGTGCGACGAATCGATCACACCGTTCGGGACCGACGTGTGGCAGGTCCGGAACCACCGCACCCACCGGAGTCACTAGCCCGACGACGATTGAGTCCTTCGCAACTCACGGAACGGGGCTCAGGTCGGTGCCTCGAGCGGTCGATGCAGTCGGAACAACTATCCGAGACCGCCACAAGGAGCCCGCGTGCCCGCGCGCAGGGAACCCGACCGAACTCACCCGCGCCCACCGACCACCGCTTCCCGGCCGTACCGCGGGCCTGATCGTCGCGGCGTCGCACGTTTCGTCGTGCCGATCGCGTGGCCGACAACCGTCCTGGTCCTGCTTGGCACCCTCGCGCTGATCCTTGCTCCGGGACGACACGTGCGTAGCGGCCCGACCGCACTCGAGGAGTTCGGAGCAATCGCCGCCACGCTCGCCTTCATGGCGGGAGTGGCCTGCCTCCTGCGTTGGCGTCTCGACGGCATCGCACGCGGATGGTGGTGTGGATGGGCACTACTGGTGATCGGCGCCGGACAGCTCGCGATCCAACCACTCCGCGGCGGAACAATGGTGAGTGTCGACCTCGCGACAACGCTCCTCGGCATGGTCCTGATCATCCGCGCGGTCGTCGGACACGAGGTCGATACATCGATCCGTACCAGGAGCACACTGACGGTCGTCGCGGCCGGAATCGCGATCGCGCTGATCCCAGTGGTGGTCGTCGGTCACTCGCCTTCGCGAACTCGGATCGCAACGGGCATCGTTGGAGGCGCCTGGATTGCCCTTGCCATCACGGCGGCTGGATTGCAGCGCCGCGGTCGACGCGACGCCGAAGCGGGCTGGATTGTTCCGGTCGCCGTCGCGCTCGGCCTCGCGGAACTCGTTCCGCTCGCCATCCGCTTCACGGCTACCGGCGTGCTCGTCGACCGGTGGTTCGAGCTCTGTGCAACCAGCCTCGCGTGTGTCGGCGCACTCGGCGGCCTCGTTCGCGCTGCCGTCCACCACCGGACGCGGGCGTTGCGCGAACAGGTTGAGCGCGAACGCGAGAACGCGAACCACCAACGCGTCGAGGAATCGTTCGCCGACCGTCTCCACGAACTTCGCTCCACGGTGGTTGCGATCGAAGGTGGGGTCGCTACGTGGACACCGAACGAGACGGAAACCCCCGAGTCCTCGCTGCGCGCCGCGCTCATCGCCGAGATTCGCCGACTTCGCACGTTGGTCAACGAGGCGCCGACTGCGGCCGGAGTCGAGGCCTTCGACGTGAGCACTGCACTCACACCCACCATCTCGCTCCATTGCGCCGCCGGACAGGAAATCACGTTTGACCCGCCGGCCATGACAAGCGCGCTCGGACGCCCCGGCGAGATCGCACAGGTGGTCGAAGGACTCCTCGCCAACGCGGCTAAGTATGCCCCGGGCGCGCCGGTTCGGATCGTGACCCGCAACGAACTCGACGAGGTATCGATTCGCGTCGAGGACGACGGGCCCGGCATCGCCCCGGAACACTGGGATCACATCTTCGAGCGGGGATTTCGCGTCGACCCGGATGGGCCGCACGGGAGTGGGCTCGGGCTCGCCGTCGCTCGGAACCTGGTACGAAGCCAAGACGGCGATCTTTGGGTCGAGGAATCCGCATCCGGCGGCGCGGCATTTGTTCTCTCCATCCCCGCCGCACCGGCGCTCAGGGTCGTGGCAACGCGTGCCGAAGAAGTGTCGGTGAACTTCTCCACTGCTCTGCCGATACGGGAAGCCCGATGACGGATACGGCTGTTGTCGCCGGCCAACGCCTCAACCCCGTCGCGGCGCGGGTCGCGATCGTCGAAGATCATGGCCTGCTCGCGCAGTCACTCGGCTTTGCCCTCTCGAATCTCGGCATCCATGTGACCGTGATCGACGACCTCGATCGTGGCGCCGTGATGACGGTGTTGCGCGAGACGGAACTTCACATGGTGCTGCTCGACTTCGATCTCGGTGACGCTGGGCTCGGACTGCACCTCGTCGCACCGATCACGGATCTCGGGTTGCGCGTCATCATGCTCACGGGCGAAACGAATCCCATCACCCTCGCCGAGTGTGTCGAAGCGGGCGCGGTCGGGATCATCAACAAGAGTGAGCCCTTCGAGCGACTGATCGAACGCGTCACCGACGTCGTCGACGGCCGCGGAATTCTGAGTACCAGCGTGCGCGAGAACCTGCTCGCGGATCTCCGTGCGCATCGCGCTCGTGAAGGCGAACGACTCGCTCCCTTCGCTCGGCTCACCGTTCGCGAATCCGAAGTGCTCCAGGACCTGATCGAGGGTAAGAACGCGGAGACCATCGCGATAGAGAGCTACGTGTCGATTGCCACCGTGCGATCCCACATCAAGGCGCTGCTCTCGAAGCTCGGTGTAAACAGCCAACTGGCGGCGGTTGCGATGGCCCAGCGCTCAGCATGGGCGTCCCGTCACCCGCGCGATGCATCGCAGTAACTCATACCGCTTCTGACACCGCGTCGGACCTGAGTCGCTTGA
>JANYLF010000159.1 GCA_025357995.1 Acidimicrobiia bacterium
GAGCCGCAAGAGCAGGCTCCGTCGCCGAGAACCGTTGATCTCCAGGCCCCGGTCGTCCCGGTCCCGGACCTCGAGCGGCCCGAGGATTCCGAACTCCACGCGCCCCTCCTCGGTCCTCTCGCAGCGGGCCGGGATCGTAGACGAGTCCACCATCAGGCCTGTTTCTCACGGCCTGCGGCGGGCTTGCAGGAAGCCGCAAGGTCGTCCGTTCACGCTGTGAGCACAGCAACCTTCGGGGGACCCATGATCGTGACCACCAACGAGACCCGGACCAACCAACTCGGCGGACTCGAACTCTTCGCCGGTGTGAGCCGCGAGACGCTCGAACTCGTCGCGGCCCGCTGCATCGAGGTCGACATTCCCGCCGGACGCGAGTTGTGCCGCGAAGGCGAGCAGGCTCGCGAGCTCGTGGTAGTGCTCGAGGGCCACGCCCAAGTGATGATCAAGGGCTACGAGATCGCGTACCTGGGTCCGGCGAGCTGCTTTGGCGAGATGGCGCTCATCGACGGTCGCAAGCGGGCCGCGACCGTCACGGCCGCGACGCAGCTCCGGGCCCTCGTCTTCGACGCGGACGACTTTCATTTCCTACTGCGTGAACTCCCGTCGTTCGCGCAGCGCATCCTCACCATGGTCGTCGGCCGCTTACGGCTGGCGAACTCTCAGCTCTCGGAGCGGGCCGGCGCGACGAACCGGTCCCCCAGCCAGTGGTCGCCGCCGACCCGCTCCGCGAATCTGCCGACGCAATGAACCCATCACCGCTGTGCGCGACCAAGGACAGGGGCGCACGACGGATCTCGAAGGTCCGGGGATATCCGATGCCGTGTGGTGCCCCAAACCGAACGGCAGGGCAGGATCCCCGGGCTTCCGGAACCCCCACGCGTTGGCGTCGAGCGACGACTCACCGAGGCGTGGCGGACCTTGGCGTTCTGCGCGACGGACCGGTACCTTGACGCCGCGCCGAGGTTGCCGTGACCGATGGATCACTCGGAGGGTAGGACGAAGATGGAACGCATCGCGACACCGTTGGAGGACCTCGACGATCACTACACCGTCGTCGTTATCGGGTCCGGGTACGGAGCGTCGGTCGCGGCGTCACGACTCGCCCGAGCCGGACAGCGGGTCGCGGTCTTCGAGCGCGGCCGCGAGATCCTGCCCGGCGACTACCCCGACACCATGCTCAAAGCCGCGACGCAGCTCCAGGTCCAGACACCCAAGGGCCACCACGGAGACCGCAGTTCGTTGTTCTCCTTCCACGTAGGCGACGACATCAGCGTGCTCTCGGGCTGCGGTCTCGGCGGCACCTCGCTCATCAACGCGAACGTGGCCCTCGAAGCGGACGCGCGCGTCTTCGCCGATGGCTGGCCGCACGCCTTGGCGAACGACACCGACGGTCGGTTCCACGCTGGAGTGGATCGCGCTCGCGCCATGCTCGGCACCAACGAGCTGCCGTCGACGGAGACGCCCGCGAAGCTCGCGGCGCTCGAACGCGTCGGCCGGGCGCTCGGCCACGAAGCCCGTCGCGCGCCGATCAATGTGACGTTCACGCCCACGCGGAATCCGGCCGGAGTCGACCAACCCGCGTGCACCGGATGCGGCGACTGCGTGACCGGATGCAACGAGGGCGCGAAGAACACGCTGCTCATGAATTATCTCCCGGACGCGGTCCGCCACGGCGCGTCGATCTTCACCGAGGTCGACGTGCGCCACGTCGTGCGCGCCCACGATCGGTGGGCGGTCACGATCCGGCCGCTCGACAGCACCCGCGAACAGTTCGACGGCGCCGACGACATCATCGTCTCCGCCGACGTCGTGGTTCTCGGCGCCGGATCACTCGGGAGCACCGAGATCCTGTTGCGATCCCGGGCGCAGGGCCTCGGCGTCTCCGAGATGCTCGGAACCCATTTCTCCGGCAATGGCGACGTCGTCGGGTTCTCCTACGTCGGCTCCGATCCGGTGCACGGCGTGGGTCACGGCGCGAATCCGGCCGGCCGGCGGCCATCGGTCGGACCGACGATCACCGGCGTGATTGACCTTCGCGACGACTTCCTCCCGCACAGCATGATCCTCGAAGAGGGCGCCGTCCCCGGCGCGATAGCGACCCTGTTCCCGGTGGCCATGGCCACGGCCGCCACCACCGAGGATGTGGACCCCGACTTCATCGAGGGCTTGCGCAAGGGTGCGTACGGCGGTCCCGCCGATCACACGACCACGTTCCTCGTGATGGGCCACGACGACGCGAACGGACGCCTCCTGCTCGACGACGATGAGCGGCTGCGCATCCTGTGGGACGGCGTGGGCGACCAACCGAACGCGAAGCACGCGAGCACCACATTGCAACGCGCGAGCGACGCGCTCGGCGGCCGCTACGTGGCCAATCCCGCGTGGGCCGAGGACCAGGATCACCCACTCGTGACCGCGCACCCGCTCGGAGGATGCCCGATGGCGGAGGACGCGACCGGTGGCGTGGTCGACGAGCGTGGGCGCGTCTTCTCCGCGCCGAACGGCACCGCCGTACACGACGGTCTGTACGTGATGGACGCCTCCGTAATTCCACGCGCGCTCGGCGTCAACCCGCTGCTCACGATCACGGGTCTGGCCGAGCGCGCGAGCTTGCTGCTCGCGGAGGATCGCGGTTGGACCGTCGACTTCGAACACGTGGCCACCGCCCCCCAGCCGGCGGCCGAGACCGAATCGCTCGAGTTCACCGAGCGGATGAAGGGATGGATCGCGGCCGTGGGCGGCGACCCGTCGGAGCTCGACTACGAGACCGCCGTTGATCGGGGCGAGCGCGACGGCAACGAGTTCGAGTTCGTGCTCACCATCGTCGCGAACGACGTGCATCGCGTGCTCGCCGATCCCGGAACACCGTCGGTGGCATTCGGGACCGCGACTGCTCCGGCCCTGGACGCCCGCCCGCTCACCGTGGCCGGCGGTGAGTTCGCGTTCTGGGAACCGGCCGACCAACCCGATGTGCAACACATGGTCTACCGGCTGCCACTCGCCGCCGACGACGGCCGCGAGTGGTTCATGGTCGGTCACAAGATCATCGATCGGGGTCGACTGCGCGACCTCTGGCACGACACCACCACGCTGTTCGTCGACATCCACTCCGGGACCGACGCCACCGGTCCCATCGCGTTCAAGGGGGTCCTGCGCGTCTCGATCGCCGACTTCTCCCATCAGCTGCGCACCATGACGGTGGGCAACGCTCGTTCGGAATCGCAACGGCTCTCGCTGCTCGCCCAGTTCGGCACGAAGTTCGCCGGCAACCTGTTCGACCACTACGGGGGCGTGTTCGGATCGCTCACGCCGCTCGACCGAGACGCGCCACCGCGTGTGAAGCGGCCGCTGCGCTGCGGCGTCCCCGAAGTCCACCACGTGACTACCGAAGACGACGTCGAGCTGCAACTGCTCCGCTACCGCGGCGGCGATCGCGGCCCGGTGGTCCTCGTGCACGGCATGGGAGCGTCGAGTCGCCTGTTCACGATCGACACCATCGAGACGAACCTCACCGAGTACCTCTGGGAAGAAGGATTCGACGTGTGGCTCGTCGACTGGCGCGGCAGCATTCTCGTGCCGGCATCGCAGGGCTCGTTCGACGCCGACGACTGCGCCCGCTACGACTACCCCGCCGCATCGCAACGCATCCGCGAACTCACGGGCGCCGACGGCTTGCACTGGATCGCGCACTGCGTCGGCTCGATCACGTTCTTCATGTCGTTGCTGCAAGGACTCGAAGACGTGAAGAGCGTGGTGGCACTCCAGGTGGCCGCTCATCCCATCCCGCCCCGGATGACGCGCCTTAAATGCGGACTCCACGTGCCCGACGTTCTCGACCATCTCGGGATCAACTCGCTCTCGGCCGAGACGTACGGTGAGGGCCTCGCCGACCGAGCGTTCAACGCCGCGCTGCGCCTCACACCAGGCTTACCCCGCGGGGAACGTTGTTCGAGCGCGGTGTGCTTACGTTGCACGTTTCTGTACTCGTTGTGTTGGCGCCACGCCAACCTCAACTCCGCGACGCACGACGCGATCCACGAGATGATGGGGATCGCCAACATGGAGATGATGAGTCATCTCGCACGGTGCGCGATCCACGGCCGCCTCCTCGACGTGAAGGGCGGCGACACCTACCTACCCCACTTCGATCGGCTCTCGATGCCGATCACGTTGATCCAGGGGAAGGAGAACCAGGTCTGGAGACAAGCGGCCACCGAGACCACCTACGACCAGCTGGTGCAGCAGTTCGGGCCGGACAACTACCGCCACCACGTGGTTCCCGGGTACGGGCATCTCGACACGGTGTTCGGCAAGGACGCGGTGCATGACACCTATCCGCTCATGCTCGGTCACCTGGATCGCGCCGGCGCGTAGCGGTTACTCCTCGGAGTTGTCCGCGGCGTTCTGCAACCCCGCGGCGTAGACCGCCGCCTGCGTGCGCCGTTCCATGCCGAGCTTGGTGAGCAGATTGGAGACGTAGTTCTTCACCGTCTTCTCGGCCAGGTGAATCCGTTCGCCAATCTGGCGGTTGGTGAGTCCTTCGGCGATCAGCGCGAGCACCTTGCGCTCCTGGCCAGTGAGCGACGCGAGCCGCTCGTCTTCCTCCGGCGGCGTCCGCAACCGCTCGAGCACGCGCGCGGTCACGGCGGGATCGAGTAGCGACTGTCCGGCGGCAACCCGCACGATGGCGTCGACGATGTCGGGGCCCTTGATCTGTTTCAGCAGATACCCGGACGCGCCGGCCATGATCGCTTGGAACAGCGCCTCGTCGTCCGAGAACGACGTGAGCATCAGGCATTGGATCTCGGGATGGCGCGACCGCACGTCGCGACACACCGATACGCCGTCTCCATCGGGCAGGCGGACGTCGAGCACGGCCACATCGGGACGCGTCGGAGGGATCCGCGACATCGCCTCTTCGGCAGTTCCGGCTTCGCCGACCACCTCGATCCGGCCGGAGTCCTCGAGCAGGTCGCGCAGTCCGCGCCGCACGATCTCATGATCGTCGAGCAAGAACACGCGGATGCGTTGAGGCTCGCTCTCGTTGTCCGTCACGTCTGGACCTCCGGTCATCAACCCGCAAGACTGCACCGGTGACAGTGGCCTGGGACGCGAATGCGCCGCTGAACCGCTTGCTCGATGCCATGCTCGCTGTGGCTTCCGATCTGAGCCTACCGGTGGTGTTGCGCCAGATCGTCGAGTCCGCGTCCGTGCTCGTCGACGCCCGCTTCGGTGCGCTCGGCGTGATGGGAGCCGATGGGCGATTGTCGGAGTTCGTGAACACCGGCCTCGACGAGCACACCGTCTCCCTGATCGGACCGCTCCCCGAAGGTCGCGGCATTCTCGGGCGGCTGATCACCCACCCCGAGCCCTTGCGACTGCGTGATCTCGCCGCGCACCCGGACTCGTTCGGTTTCCCTTCGCACCACCCCGAGATGCACTCGTTCCTGGGTGTGCCGATCCGAGTGCGCGACGTTGTCTTCGGGAACCTGTACCTCTGCGAGAAGCGTTCCGCGGCGGAGTTCACCGCAGAAGACGAAGCCCTCGCGATCACGCTCGCCTCCGCGGCCGGCGTCGCGATCGAGAACGCACGACTGCACCACCAGCTCCAGGAACTCGTGGTGCTCGAAGACCGCGAACGGATCGCCCGTGATCTCCACGACAAGGTGATCCAACAACTCTTCGCGACGGGCATGTCGCTTCAGGGCGCCGCACACCTCGTCGACGACGACGGATTGGCTCGACGGTTGAGCCAGGCCGTCGACGACCTGGACGCGACGATCCGCGAGATCCGCAACACGATCTTCGCGCTGCACGCGCCCACCATCGGGCTGCACGCGGAGCTGCTCACGGTCGTGACCGAGCTCGACGAACGGCTCGGCGTCACGACGCGGCTGCACGTCGAAGGCCCCATCGATCACGCGATCCCGCCGACCGTGGCGGAGCACGTGACCGCGGTCGTGCGCGAAGCGGTCTCGAACGCCGCTCGCCATGGTGGAGCGTCCCGGATCGACGTCTTGGTACGTGCCGACGCGGATTGTGCGGTGCGAGTGGCCGACGACGGCACCGGTATCACCTCCGATGTCGGACCGAGCCCGGCTCCCGACACGCCGGCGACGACGATGAGCGGCAACGGCCTCGTGAACCTGCACCACCGCGCCCGGTCGCTCGGCGGAACGCTCGTGGTCACCCGGCGAAACGAAGGCGGAACGCTCCTCGAGTGGGTGGTGCCACTCGAAGCCACAGAGCGCGGAGTTGGGTCCGACGACGTGCCCGAATTGTGACCTCCGGCCCTGATCACGGCACCCGATTCCGGCCGACGATGGTGGGACTGTGTTCATCGACGACTTCGTACCCGTGGCCAGCAGCCTGCTCATCGCGAATGCGTGCCTGCTCTCGCATGGCGACGACATCGCACGCGAGGCCGCGCTCGACATCGTTCCGCACGCCTCGCTCATGCTGGGCCCGGCGCGCGCTCGATCGGACAGCCTCGTGGTCCCGCTGGTGTGGTCGACGAGTGGCCGGACTCCGTTCGTCGAGCTCCAGGGCGACCTCCAGACCGGACGTCTCGGTCCCGAGTCCACCCACTTGAGTCTGAGCGCGTCGTGTCAGCTGGCAGTGGATCCGCCCGGCCATCGTGCGCAGGAGGCGGCGGCACGTCGGGCCGCGGAACAGTCGGTACGCGCGTTTCTCGAACGCGTCGGCGAGGCGTTGGAACGGCGGTCGCGCCCGATCGGCCTCGCGTAGAGCCGATCACAGACGGGCGAGCTCCTCGCCTACTACTTCGACCATGTAGCCCAAGTCGTCGGAGCTCAACGCATGGTGGGCGGGAAGGCTCAACGCCCGTTCGGTGATCGCATCGGCATTGGGCAGACCGTCGTCCGGGATTCGCCGAGCGATGTCGGAGTAGGCGGGGTGGCGCAGGATGTTGCCGCTCCACACCATGAAGCTGGAGATGCCCCGGTCCACCAACGCCCGTTGCAACGCCGCGCGGTCCACGCCCTCGCGCAGCAAGAATGGATAACGCATCCAGGTCGTGTGCGTCTCGGGGACGGTGGCAGGGCGTTCCAACAACTCCTCGTGCTCTGCCATCAACTCGTGCAGCCGGTTCCAGTTGTGTTGGCGGCGGCCGTTGTAGTCGGACAGCTTCTCGAGTTGCACGAGCGCGTACGCGGCGCCGATCTCGGACGGCTCGAAGTTGTAGCCCACCATCTCGAACTGGAACGTGAGGTCGTACGGCGTGCCGTCCGCGAGCGGACCGTGACGATCCGTCTCCCCCACGCGCGACCCGAAGAGGTACGTCTCCGACCGGCGACCCCAGCGGCGCAGCATGAGGCAGCGGTCGAGCTGGTCCTCGTCGTTCACGCCCACCATCCCACCGTTGCCCGCCGCGGTGATCGCGTGACCGCGTGCGAAGCTCGTGACGGTGATGTCGGCGCGTTCGCCCGTGCGTCGACCGCGCTGCCACGAATCCAGCACGTCGCATGAGTCTTCGATCACCACGAGGCCGTGCGCGTCGGCGGTGCGGCGCACCGCGTCCCAGTCGGGACAGTTCCCCACGAGGTTGGGCATGAGGATCGCCTTCGTGCGCGGGCCCACCATCTCCGCGATCCGAGTGGCGTCTACTTGATACGTGAGTGGATTCACGTCGACGAACACGGGCACGAGCCCCGCTTGGACGAGCGGTGCGATGTCAGTACCGAAAGTGACCGCGGCGGTGATCACTTCGTCGCCGGGTGCGAGTTGCAGTAACTCGACCGCCAACTTCAACCCGGACGATCCGGAGTTCACCATTACCCCGTGGCGCTTCGCGAGCAGCACCGCCACCGCGGCTTCGCATTCCGCCACCTTGGGGCCGAGGTTGAGGTTCGACGTGCGCAGCACTTCCACCACGGCCTCGATCTCACGCTCGTCGTGCACCGCGCCCGGATCGGGCAGCCGACGGACCGGTCGATCGGACATACGCCGTCACCTCCTCCAGGGACACGCAGTATGCACCGACGCCGCGCGGTACGTTTCCGTCATGCACCAACCGACGCGCGAATCTCGTTCCATCATTTGGGACAGCCTCCGGTGGCAGGATTTCGTGCACCGACCAGGGGACATCATCGTGTGTACCCCACCGAAGTGCGGGACCACCTGGACCCAGACGATCGCCATCGAACTCGTCTTCCCCGGCGGACCCGCGCCAGGCCCGGTATTCGAGGTCGCGCCGTGGATCGATGCTCGATTCGAACCCATCGGGGACATACTCGCGAGACTCGACGCGCAGACCCACCGGCGCCAGATCAAGACGCACACCGAGGCCGATGCCGTTCCGATCTTCGACGACGCGCAGTACATCGTCGTCGGGCGCGATGGTCGCGACGCATGCATGTCGTTTCTCAACCACATGGCCAACCTGCAGCCAGAGCTGATGGGCCAGTTGATCACGAGCGCGATCGAAGATGGGGTGCCGCTGGGGAGTGGACCGCCGCCGGTCGACAACCTCCACGACTTTTTCACGTGGTTCATCGACGAACGAATCCTCTTCGACCACATCTCCTCATGGTGGGAACACCACGGCGAGCCCAACATGTTGTTCGTGCACTTCAACGATTTGAAGGCCGACCTCGACGGCCAGATGCGTCGCATCGCCGCGTTTCTCGACGTTCCCATCGACGAAGCCATGTGGCCGACCCAGGTCGAGCGGTGCACGTTCGCGGGGATGAAAGCCCGTCCCGACGACATTGCCGAGTTCGAGAGCCAGTTCATTGGTGGTGCCGACACGTTCCTCTACAAGGGCACCAACGGTCGGTGGCAGGGGGAACTCACCGCCGACGAGCTCGCGCGTTACGACGCAGCCGTCGCGGAATACCTCACCCCCGAATGCGCAACGTGGTTGGCAGGAGGCGGCGAGCCCGACTCCGTAGGTTGAAACGGAGCTACAACCCGCCGTCGAACTGATCGAGGCGTTGCCCGAACCGCGCCGGGTCCACGAGGTGCGGATAATGACCGGTGTCGGGCCAGACCTCGACACGCGCGTTCGTCACGATCCCGAGTAGCCACTGCACGTACTCCACGCCGGGATCGCTGCCGTGGATCGCGAGATACGGCACGCGGATCCCGCTCAGGAGTTCCGCCGCGAGAGCGTCGAGCTCAACGGCTGCGAGTTCGAACACTTGTGACCACACGCCGAGTACGACGGCTTGCTCCGGACGCGCAAGCGCGTCGAGCCGGGCGCGCTCGGCCGCGGGCAACGCTCCGTCGAGGACCGCGAACACGGTCGAGACGGCTTCACGGAAGCTCGCGTCGTCACCCTGGAGCATCGAAATCAGCGGTTCGAGCGCGGCCTTGAAGGTGCCGAGCGCCATCGGCTGATCCACATTCACGATGCCGCGAGCGGGATGTCCCGCGCCGCCGTACGCGCTCACGATCACACCCCCCATCGAATGACCCACCATGAGTGGCCGTTCGAGGTCGAGCGTGTCCACGATCGTCGCGAGGTCCGACGCGAACGTGACCGCGTCGTAGGGTGCGCGCCGCTCCGACTCGCCGTGACCCCGCACGTCGACCGCGGTCACCCGCCACCGCGATTCGAGGTCGGCCACCACGGGATCCCACGCATGACGTGACTCGGTGACGCCGTGCACGAGCACCAGATCGCGGCCCGCGCCACCCTGCTCGTACGCGAGGTGCGCGCCATCTGATGTCCGGACGGTTCCCATGGCGACGACACTACGGTGTCGAGTTCGTCGGGGAGGTGTGATGCGGAGAATGTCGGTACTCATCGCGGTCGCGGTCGTCGTCGGGGCGGCATGCACGCCACTGCAAACCCATGTGACCGTTCTCGCCAGCGATGCGTTCGCGGGCCGCAACAACGCGACCCAAGCATCGATCGACTCCCAGAACTACATCATCGGTCAGCTGAAGAATTACGGCGCGACCGGTCTCAATACCGGCGCGACCGGCGACGACACGTTCCGCCAACCCTTCACCGACGGCACGAACGTCGTCGGCGTGATCAAGGGCCGCGAATTGCCGAACGAGTATGTGATCGTCGGCGGCCACTACGACCACCTCGGGTCCACGTGTCGCGGATCGGTCCCGGCCGACTCCATTTGCAACGGCGCCACAGACAATGCGGCAGGCGCGGCGGCGGCCATCGAGGTGGGTCACGCGCTCGCGCAGCTCCCTGGAGGACCGCGCCGCTCGGTCGTCATCGCGTTGTGGGACCGCGAGGAAGACGGCCTGCTCGGCTCGGCGTTCTACGTCGCGCATCCGCTCGTGCCACTCAACCAGACAATCGCGTACGTCAACTTCGACATTCAGGGCGCCAACCTCTTGCCGAGTCTGCGCACCACGAGCTTCGCGGTCGGCGCGGAGACGGGTGGCACGCGGCTGACAGACGCGGTGAAGACCGCGGTCGGCACCACGCTCCAGACCCATCTCGTCAGTTCGATCTTCGGACAAGGTCGCAGCGACTACGTGAACTTCACGAGCGTGCAGGTCCCGAACGTGTTCTTCAGCGACTCGACCGGGCCGTGCTACCACACGGTCAAGGACGAACTCGATGTCGTCGACTTCGGAAAGCTCGCCAAGGAAACCGACATCGCGACGAAGGTCACCGAAGATCTCGTCACGGGTACGCCACCCGCGTTCGTGGGCAACGCGCCGCTGGCCACGTTCGCCGACGCAGTCGAACTCCAATCGGTGGTGACTCAGGCGCTGGGCGACATCGGTCGCTTCACGCCCGCACAACAGGCGCAACTGGCGCAATTCATGAGCGACCTCGACGCGGTGGTCGGTCGCGGTGAGGGCCAGTTCGGCCAGGCCGACATCACGACGATCCTCGGCGGTGCGGTCAACGCCGTGAACCTGCTCACGTCTGGCACCTGCGACGGTTTTCTCGCGCCGTAAGCCCGACGGCGTGATACAAGAGGCTGATGCGCTTCGGACTCGATATTGCCCAACAACGAATGCCCTGGTCGGAGAACGCGAGTCGGGCCCGGTTCGCGGAGGAGCTCGGCTTCGACGGCATTTGGGGCTTCGACCATTTCCAGCCGATGTACGGCGACGGCCCCGGTGAGTGTTTCGAGGCGATGACGACCCTTGCGGCGTGGAGCGGCATCACGTCGAAGGTGCGCCTCGGCATCTTGATCGCGGGCATGACCTATCGCCACCCGTCGGTGTTCGCGGCCGAGGCACTCACCATCGATCACGCATCGGGCGGCCGGCTCGAGCTCTCCTACGGTGCCGCGTGGTTCGAGGAGGAGCACCGCGCGCTCGGCATCCCGTTCCCCGAGTTGAAGGCGCGCGTCGACGCGTTCGAAGAGGCCGTACAGATCGTGCGCGGCCTGCTCACCACCGACAACTTCACGTTCGAGGGTGAGCATTTCCAAACTCTCGACGCCACCATGCACCCGCGCCCGGTGCAATCTCCGCATCCTCCGATTTGGATCGGCGCTTCCGGCGAACAACGCATGATGCCGATCGCGGCGCGTCACGCCGACGTGTGGCATTGCTTCGGGCCGCCAAGTGTGCTCAGCGAGAAGTCGGCGCGTATCAGCGCGCACGCCGAAGCCGCGGGACGCGATCCGTCCCTCATCCTGCGCGCGGCGTCGCTGTCGTTGGAGAACGAGCCGGACAAGATCGCGCGTCACATCGAGAAGTGGACCGAAGCCGGCTTCGGGTATCTCGTGTGTGGGTGGCCGGCCGGCGGTCGCGAACAGATCGAGGCCTTCGCCGCGCGATTCCTCCAACCATGACCCCATCGGGTGCGGGTGGCCGTGGCCGCCAAGTGTTGGGATGGTTGCTGATCATCGCCACCGTCGCAACGCTCGGGCGTGGTGTCGGTTTGATCGTCGACGCGAATCGCGCCGACGACGCGACCCTCCGAGCCCACACCACGACTCGTCGGCTCACGCGCGCCCAGTTGACGATCGTGCGTTCCCTCGATGTCGCCAACCACGCCGCCGACGCGCCGATCGGAAAGGCCGAACAAGTTGCAAACGCGTTGTCGCGCATCGGCGAGAGTGCCGGCAGCGTGTTCCGCGAGTCCCGCACCGTGAAGGACGTCTTGGGGCGGGCCGTGGGCCTGGAGAACACGCGAGGCCCCGGCGCGGGCCGGTCGCTCTACGAGGGCGAGGCCGCCGACGCCGTACGCCGGCTCCAAGGGGTCTTGCAGGGAACGCAAGTCACGTTGGCCGCGGCCATTCAAGCGGCCGCCGATCTCCGTGCGAGCGCCCCGTGACCGACGCGCACGAGACCAACGACGCGGCCGTGGGCGCGGCTGCAGCACGACGCGGACCGGGCCGACTCGGATTCGGTATCCGAATCGTCGCGATCGTGGCTGCCCTCGCCGTGCTCGGCGTCGGCATCACCACGCGCCGTGATGCGAAGGCGCGCGAGCGCAGTGCCGAGGCAGCATCCACCAATGCAGGGGAGCGCCTGACGCGCACCCGCGAACAGGAACACCGCGCCCGCACCGACCGCGCCGCCGCGCGTGCCGCGATCGCGGACTTCACTGACGCCGCCCACGGTGCCACCGACGCCAGTGCCGCTCTCATCACTGAGGAGGCCGCGCTCACCGATCGGCTCGCCCGCCTGCGCGCCGCGGGCGCATCGGGAGATTTCGGCACGTACAACCGCATCGTCGGAGAGCTCAACGCAAGTGTGGACGAGATCAACGCCGCCGCGGCCAATCTGCAGAGGCCGTTCGAGAGTCTGTCGAAGTCCTTGACCGGACTGCCGACCGCTCACTGTGCCGGCACGCTTGCGACACCCACCACGTTCGTCGCGTACGGAAGTTCGGGGCTGCGCTGCGCCCGCCTCCGCGTTCCCCTCGACTACGCGGATCCCCATGGCCCGACTCTCGAGATCACCGCGGTCGTGCGACCGGCCGAGGATCCCGCGCACTCGCTCGGTCCGTTGTTCTTGAACCCGGGCGGACCGGGCGGATCCGCGATCGCGTTTCTGCGCGAAGCCTCATTGGTCCTCCCGGCCGAAGTGCTGCGGCGGTTCGACCTGGTCGGCGTCGACCCGCGCGGCGTGGGTCAGAGCACCCCGGTCGACTGTGCCGACTCGCTCGATCCGCTGTTCGACAATCGACTCACGTCGGGCACGACCTCGGTGCGGGCCAAGGCCTTACGTTTGGTACAACGGCTGGTCCACCAATGCGGCGAACGCAGCGGTGCGCTTCTCCGTCACGTCGACACCGCGAGCACCGCCCGCGACCTCGATCGGGTTCGCGTCGCACTCCACGCGCGGCAGATCTCGTATATCGGCTTCTCCTACGGCACCTACCTCGGCGCCGTGTACGCCGACATCTTTCGCCACAACCTGCGCGCGGCCGTGCTCGACGGCGCGGTGAGCCCGAACCGCGCGCGGCGCACCGAATCGCTGTCCGACTCGGGCCTCGGTTTTGACGACGCGCTCACCGCCGCGCTGTTCGACTGTTCCGCCAAACCTTCGTGCGCGTTCTTCAGCGGTGGGAACCCGTCGAAGGCGTACGACGCGCTCATGGCGTCGTTTACGGTGAAGCCACTCGACGTGGCCGGGCGCGCGATGGGCCGCGGGCTCGCCGAGCTCGGCGTGGTGTCCGCGCTGTACGACGGTCACGACGGCTGGACCCGGCTCACCGACGCACTGGCGCACGCGGCGCTCGGCGATGGCGCGCCCCTCCTCGCGCTCTCCGACGATTACGCCGGACGCCGGAAGGACGGGTCGTACAACAACGAGCTCGAGGCGCACTATGCAATCAACTGCATTGAACTCGGGAGTCGCCCAAGCCCCACCGACGCGCAACAACGCGTCCGCAATCTGGGCACTCTCGGGCGGTTCGACGCCGTGAGCCTGATGTTGTCGATGCCCTGCGCGTTCTGGCCGGTCCCGCCGGTGAACGGACTTTCCGATATTCACGCCACCGGATCGGCGCCCATTCTCGTGGTCGGCAATGCCCACGATCCGGTCACTCCCATCGAGAACGCGACCGCACTCGCAAAGTCGTTGGACCACGCAGTGCTATTGCGGTGGGAAGGCAGTGGTCACACCGTCGTGGGCCGCGGCATCGATTGCATCGACACCGCGGTGACCAATTATCTCGTGAATCTCACCGCACCCGCCGACGGAACATCCTGTCCCGCGTAGCGAGCGCGGCCAGGCGTCAGACCTTGCGGCCGGCGAACGCGAGCAGGCGCGTGGTGGCCGGCGCGTCGGAAGCAACGGGCTGTTCGGAATCGAACACGCCGGGTTGGCGTAGCTCCGGTCCCACCATCTGGTGACCCATCGCGAGTGCGGTCTCGACGAGTTCCGTGTCGGAGATCGTCTGTCCGGTCGACGACGCAATGTCGACGGCGTGGGTGAGCACATCGAAGATCGCGATGCTGAGTGCTGCGCTCGCGGGCATATCGCCGAACGGCAGTGTCACGATCTTGTCGAGGACACCCGGCTCGCCGAATGCGCTGAGCGCCTTGGTCGACGCGACCTTCCATGCACCCTTCGCATCGCCGCCGAGGTTGTCGCCGCCCATGAGCCGGCCCAACACGTCGTCGGGGACGGAGCCCTGCTCGGCCGACAACGCGAACATCGTCGCCCCACCGGTGATGTGATTGAGCACGTCACGGACGCACCAACCTTCACACGGCGACGGATTCGTCATCTGGGCATCGGTGACGCCATCGACGACGCGATCCGTCTCGTCCACGACCCGCTGGAGCAACATCAACTCGTCCACTGGAACTCCCCTTGTTCGGACCAACTGTCATAGGTACTTCGCTCCGTGACGGAGCTTGGATCACCGGTGGGGCGATCAGGTGCGGGCCAGGGCGTACAGCTGGCGGGTGGCCTCGGCGGCCGCCGCTTTCGCTGCCCGCGCCGCGTCACGACCGAGCCGCATCAACTGGGGAATCCGCTGCGGATTCCGCGCCATGAACTGCAATGCCGCACGAGTATTGGGCGAGCCGTCGGGATTCGCGAGCCCGAGGACAGCCGCATCGGGATGATCGGTCACTAGATCGCTGATCACTCGGACCGCCGACCACGCGCACCCGCGCGCCGCGCAGATCGCGGCCACGGCCGACGTCTCCATGTCGACCGCCCGCACGCCCTCGCGGAGCAATGCGGCGACCAGATCGGCATCGACCACGAAGTCGTCGGACGACGAGATCTTCCCCGCCGCGGCGGCAAGCGGTGCCGGCACGTACTCGGTGTCCGTGGCACGGTCGATCACGACCTCCGGGCAGACCAGCTCGCCGACACGCGTCGATCCGAGCCCGCCCGCGATGCCGACCACCACCACGTGTTCGACCTCGGTGTGGTCCAACATCCGAGTGGTGGCCGCGGTCGCGAGGGCGAGACCCATTCCCGTGCGCAACGCCACCACTTCGACGGTGCCCACCCGCCCCACGAACATGCCGTCATCTCCACGCGTGAGGCCCATGGCCTTGACCACGGGGGCGAGTTCGCTCGGCATCGGTGCAAGAATCCCGACCCGTGGACTGGATGTACCCATCACCGAAGCTTCGCGGATCTGGCACGGCGCTGCTCGTGAGCACGGACGAGCCGTCGCCGGCGTACGGCCAGGGCATCGCGAAGACCCCCAACGACTGGAAGTTGACGGGCGGATAATGCACGAGGAGGACGCATGGATCTGACGACGGCGGCCACCCCCGGGTATTTCGCCACCATGGGGCTCGAACATCATGTCCTCAAGCGCCGTGCCGCGCGCGTCGGGCCGTCGGCCGCGGACTACGAACCGAACGACACCAAAGCCAGCCTCGCCATGGGTGTGTTGAGCCTGGTCGCGTCACTCGCCGCGCCCAAACTGGTGGCACCGTTCGTGCCAGGGAAGGGCAAGTACGGCAAGGCACTCGTGGCGACCGCCGTCGGCGCGGCCGCGGTCACCACGGTCGCAGATCTCGTCGCCCGGGCCAACGAGGCCACGGAACACGCGGACGACTCGGAGGTGACGGAGCTGTCTCGGCGAGCCCGCCGTCGGCGCCTAGCTCGCGCCGCGCGCCGCGTCGCCGAGGTGGGGGGCATGACCGCGGTGGCCACGGGCGGACTCGCGATCACGTCCGCGTGGACGTCGCGCATGAACATGTCCACGATGTGGGACAAGCGCGTCGTGCGCGATCTCGGTACCGGCCCGGCTGCGGTCGCGGCGGCCATCCTGGGTTGGGACTTCATCTACTACTGGAATCACCGATTCATGCACACGAGTCGCTACATGTGGGCCGTCCACGTGGTGCACCACTCGAGCGAGCGCTACAACCTCTCGACCGCGTTGCGCCAACCCGTGGCCGACGCGCTCGGCACGTTCGCGCCATACGGATTACTCGCGCTCTTCGGGATCCAACCGGCGCTCATCATGCAGGCACGCGGGGTGAACCTGCTGTACCAGTACTGGATTCATACCGACACGATCGGCACGCTCGGACCGTTCGAAGCAGTGTTCAACACGGCGTCGCACCATCGCGTGCACCACGGCAGCAATCACCAATACCTCGACCGCAATCACGGCAGCATCCTGATCATCTGGGACCGCCTGTTCGGCACCTTCGAACGGGAGGCGGAGCCGGTGGTGTACGGCCTCACCAAGAACATCCACACGTTCAATCCCGCGCGTATCGCGGCCCACGAACACGCCGAGATGCTGCGTGACGTGGGCCAGTCCCGCACCTGGCGGGACCGGCTGAACTTCGTGCTCCGCGGTCCCGGCTGGGCCTACACCCGCCACGCCGAGCAGGCGGCCGCCGCGGCCGCGTGACCTGCACGATGCGGCGGTTCCGCGCCGCCCGGGGTAGGCAATTGCGCCCGAGCAGCTGAGCCCCGAGGAGTTCCGGTGATCGCTTCTGTGCATCTCGCCAACGTGTCGGTCCCGACGGCATTCGGCCTCCTGGCCACGCCGCCGAAGCCGGCCGCGAACCCCGGCCTCCGCCACGCCAACATCGGGTTGGCGGCGACGTTGAGCAAGCGCGTGATGCCGGCGCCCAGCTTCCGGCGAGTAGGGATCGTCGCGTTCTGGGATGACGACGCGGCGCTCGATCGGTTCCTCGCCGACGCGCCGATCGCGGCGAAGCTCGCGTCGGGATTTCACGTCCGGTTGGAACCGCTCCGCGCGACGGGAACGTGGCCCGGACTTCCCGAGGATCTCTCCAACGATCGGTCGGTGAGTACCGACGGTCACGCGGCGGTCCTCACGCTGGGTCGGATGCGCGCGAGTCAGGCGTTGAGATTCTTCCGCGCCAGTGCGAAGGCGGAAGGGCGCGCCGTCGTCGCGCCGGGACTCGTCTGGGGCACCGGGCTTGGTCGACCGCCGTTCGTGTGCACGTTCTCCATATGGGAGTCCACGCGTGCGTTGACGACGTACGCGTACGGACACGCCGAGCCCGAACACTCCCAGGCCATCGCCGCGGGTGAGACCAAGCCATTTCATCACCAGTCGGCGTTCATCCGCTTCCGCCCCTACGCTGCGATCGGTCATCTCGACGGCAAGAACCCCCTCGCCGCCAACGCCCTCGAGGCCAGCGCGATCTAGGCGTATTCGAACGCCACGGGGTCCGGGGCGGCCATCACTTCCCGGAAGCGATCGAACGTCCACGGCCAGGTGGCGGGAATCCCGCGGTCGTCGAGGTACCAACTCCGACACCCGGTGACCCAAATCGACGCTCGGGCGGCGGCCACGCGAGCCGACTCGTGCGCGTCCATCGCCGCCCGCGTCGGACTGATCTCGGCGTGCTCACCGGTCGCGAGTTGCTCGATCAACTGCATGATGTACGCGAACTGCGTCTCGGCGACCTCAATCAACGAGAAGTTGCCGACGGGACCGTTTGGCCCGTTGATCATGAAGAAGTTGGGGAAGCCCGGAATCGCCACCGACAGGTACGCGTTCGGCCGCTCGGCCCACACGTCGGCCAGCTCCACGCCGCCGCGACCGCGCACGCCCGTAGGCCGCACGAACGCGTCGGCTCGGAACCCGGTCGCGAGCACAAGCACGTCGAGGTCGTGCAACACACCGTCGACCGTGCGCACGCCCTCGGGATCCACGCAGTCGATCGCCGCGGTCACGAGTTCCACGTTGGGTTGCTGCATCGCGTCGTAGAAGTCAGGAGACACCACAAGCCGCTTGCACCCGGCGCGATACGTGGGCCGCAGCCGCTCCCGTAACTCGGGATCGCGCACCGTCTCGAGATTCTCGAGGCACATCTGCTGGATCAGCGCGATCCCGGCCGAGTCGGCATCGATCACCGCGCTCGCGAAGCGGCCGAACGCCTCCGCGAGGTTGTCGTGAATCTGCATGAGGAGTGCGCGGTCGCCGCGGAACTTCTCGCGCTCCTCGGCCGAGTACTCGGGATTCTCTTGCGGAAGGACCCATTGCGCGGTCCGTTGGAACAACGAGTAGTGCGACGCCCGGCGTGCCAACGCGGCCGTGATCTGCACCGCGGTGGAACCCGTTCCGACCACGCCGACGCGCGCGTCGTCGACCGTCACCGAGTGATCCCACCGCGCGCTGTGGAACGCCCTACCCCCGAAGGTGTCGAGCCCGGGAAGATCGGGCACCACCGGGTGATGCAGTACGCCGGTGGCCGCGATCACCACGTCGAACGTATCCGTGAATCCGCGTTCGGTTTCGAGATGCCACCTGCCGTCGATCCATTCACACCGCACGATCGCGTCGTTGAACCGCACCCGGTCCATCACGCCGTGATCGCGCGCCACGCCCTCGAAGTACGCGGAGATCTCCGGACCCGGCGAGAACGTGTGACTCCATTCCGGGTTGGGTGCGAAGGAGTACGAGTACAGGTGCGACGGCACATCGCACGCGATGCCGGGATAGGTGTTGTCCCGCCAGGTGCCGCCCACCCGGTCGCCCTTCTCGAACACCGTCACATCGGTGAACCCGGCTTCGCCGAGTTTGATCGTGGCCAGGATGCCCGCCATGCCCGCGCCGATCACTGCGCACCGCAACGGTCGTCGAACGGAGTTGGGTACGGTCGCCGTCATTCGGTCACGCTAGATCGGTCTCGAGCGGTCGAGCGAAGCTGATCTCATGGCCGTCCGGATCGTGCACGTGGAAATACCGCTCACCCCACGGCGCGTTCGTGGGTTCCGACTCCGCCCGGTAGCCGGCGGCGCGGAGTGCCGCGTAGGTGGCATCCACATCCGCGACCCAGAAGATCGCGCGACCCCAGATGCGCGCGATCGGCGCGTGGTCCCGATCGAGTTGCAGGTTGAGGAAGCTCGACCCGGCGCGGAACGTGGTGAACGAAGCATCGGCACCGCCGATCACACACCGGAATCCGACGGCCG
>JANYLF010000166.1 GCA_025357995.1 Acidimicrobiia bacterium
CTAACTCGGTCCCGAGGCCCACCGTGTGCGCCTCGATGTCCGAGAACGGGGCCGACTCGGTCGCACCCGCCCGTGCCGTCGCCAGGGCCCGGCCCGCGTCGACGACGACTCGCACCGCGCCGGCCAAGATCAGCGAGCGAACCTCCGGCGCGACCACGATGAGGCTCGCCTGGGCCCGATGGGCGAGTTCCCGAATGGTCGTCTTCCCGTCGATGAGCTCCAGCACTCTGAACCCGATGGCGCTCAGCGTCACCGACTCGATCGCAATCGATCCGGTCCGCTCGAGCGACGATTCGAAGGATTCGACGGCGCTCATGATCGACGGCCAATCGCGCGCGATCACCGCGGCGCGTGCCAACGTCGGGCCGATCGGCGTCATTTCGGCCGCGGGCCAGGCCGGAGTCACGTCGGGTCGGAACTCGAACTCGGCTTGGCGACTCCGCAGGAGGGAGACGCACACCTCGAGCACCCGAATCTCGAGTGCTTGACGATCCGGCACCGGTCCGGAGAGGTCGGCGACCTCGCCGCCGCTCAGCTCACCGCCCGCGAAGAACAATGTGGCGTCGACCTCGCGGCCGCGCACCACCAGCGCGCCGCTCGCAGCGGCGCGCTCGATGAGGCCGAGAACCTCGGCCAGAGGGAACAGGTCGAATGTGCCGGACAACAACGGCGGGACCTCCAACGGTCTACGTCCGTGATGTCGACATTCCCGGCTCGCTTATTGAGCGGCAGTTCTCATGGCATCGAGCGGAGCGGCGACGCCGGTCCAGGCCTCGAACGACAGTGCCGCCTGATGGACGAGCATCCCCAGCCCGCCGATCGGGCGCGCGCCCACGGTCTGGGCGCGGGCGATGAGCGGGGTCTCGACCGGGTGGTAGACGAGATCGACCACCCATTGGTCGGCCCGCGGCTCCACCACCAGATTCGCATCGTCGCCCATCCCGATTGGCGTGGCATTGACGACGATCTCCGCCCCGACCGATCCGCTCGATGGCCAGAGCGCGCATTCCACACCGGCGACAGCGTCCGCCAACTCGGCCGCGGCTCGGTCTCGGCGCGCCGCGACGGCCACGTGAGCGCCGCAACCGACGAGCGCGGCGGCGATCGCGCGCGCCGCGCCGCCCGCGCCCAGCACCAGCACCGAGTGGCCGCACGGATCCAGCCCCTCATCGCTCAAGGACCGCAAGAACCCTTCGCCGTCGGTCGAGTCACCGACGCGCGTGCCGTCCGGATGCACGATCACCGTGTTCACCGAGGCCAGGCCGGCCGCGGCCGGCGTGAGCACATCACACGCACGCGCGGCGTCGGCCTTGTGCGGCATGGTCACGTTGATCCCCGCGATACCCAGCGTCGGGAGAGCACGGACCGCGTCGTATCCGGCGCCGGGGGCAACGTCGAGCGCGACGTACACCCAGTCGAGTCCCGCGGCCGCAAACGCGGCGTTGTGAATCGCCGGTGATCGCGAGTGACGCACCGGTGACCCGATCACCGCCGCGAGTTTCGTGGCGCCGGTGATCATGGCAACACGCCTCGTCGCCGTGCGTCGGCGATGTTGGCCTGATGCTCGGCGAACGTGACCGCGAACGCATGCTTACCGCTCTTGTCGGTGAGCACGTAGTACTTGTACGGAACGTTCGCCGGGTGGAGCGCCGCGCGCAACGACGCCTCGGTGACCGTCGAAATCGGCGTGGGCGGCAATCCATTCACCTTGTAGGTGTTGTACGGCGACACGCGTGCGAAATCCGCGTCGGTCAACCGCGCCGTGCCACCGCCGCGTGCGTACACCACGGTCGCGTCGATCTGCAGCGGCATCTGATCACGCAAGCGATTCTCGATCACCGCCGCGATCAGCGGTCGGTCGGCGTCGACTCCGGCTTCACGCTGGATGAGCGAAGCAATGACCACTGCACGGTACGGATCCGCCGACTGGCCCAGCCCGACCGCGTCGGCGTGGCGATCGAACGCCCGCACAATCGTCCGGAGGATCGCGGTCTCGTCCTCGGTATCGGCCACGAAGTACGTGTCCGGCCACGTGAGGCCTTCGAGTGACTGCACGGTGGCCGGTTGGTACTTCGACCGAACGGTTCCGGTCGCGGCCGCGGCAATGAAGCGCGACGCGCTGCGGCCGGGGATCTGGCCGACCCGTGCCGCGATCTGCGCGAACGTGAGGCCCGGTGGCAGGGCCAGCTTGCGGAAGTGTTGGCTCGGTCCCGCCCGCAACGCGTCGACGGCCGCCCGCGCACCGAGGTCGTGATGGAGGTGGTACTCGCCCGCCTGGAAGCTGTGCGACCCCGAAAGGCGCACGTAGATGCGAAACGCGAGCGAGGACCCCACCACGCCACGCGCTTCGAGCCGATTGCCGATGGCGTCGACCCCCGAGCCTTTCGGAATAGCGACCGTCACCGGCGCGCCGGGTCCGCCCGGCGGGTCGACCTCGTACCAGAACCAGCCGGCCGCGGCGATGAACGGCAGCGCGAGGAGAAACAGTACGAGGAACACGCGCCCGCGCCGAGGCGGTCGAGCCCGCCGCCGTCCGGACCGAGATCCATCGGTCGGATCCGCCGCACCCAAGACGGAGATGCTCTCCGGCGCAGTGCCGTCGGTGTCGGTCACCGGACGGACTCCAAGTACGACTGCAGAATCACGGCAGCGGCAACCCGGTCGACCGTCACCTTGCGATCCCGCCGTTTCATCCCCGCGCCGATGAGTGAGCGCTGCGCGATCACGGTAGTCATGCGCTCGTCGTGGAGTTCGAAGCGCAGATCGGGAGCCAGCGCCCGCAGGGCGTCCACCTCGGCGCGCGCCGCCTTCGCGGCCGGGCCCATTCGTCCCGACATCTCCTTGGGGAGTCCCACCACCACAACGT
>JANYLF010000175.1 GCA_025357995.1 Acidimicrobiia bacterium
TGACCACCAACCTGTTGGACCGAGGCCTCGCCCGCTAACTCCCACCGCACATCGACGGCGCGGAATCGTCACGCGTCGAACAGGTAGCGGTCGATCACGCGATGCATGTGCACGACGTTGCTCTCTTGGCGCGGGTTCGTGAACAGCATGTCGTTCGCACCCGACCGCATTCCCGCTTGCACGCGCGCCAGGTTGTCGTAATCCTGGCGCGTGACCGGGTCCCACCCGAACGCGTCCCAGTCCTCGACGTACTCGACGCGCGGTGGGCGGGCTTCGCGTCGGGAGTCGGGCCACTCGAGTACCCATGTGTCGTTGATCGCGGTGTGCGGATCCTCGCCGTTCGGCCGCACGCGAAAGAGGATCGCGCTACCGGGATAGATCGGGCCGACGAGATTCGGGAACCACAACACGTCCTGCGCGCTCGTGAGTTCGTCGTCGGCAAAGGTCGACACATCGAAACCGCGCGCGGTCATGAGCTCTCTTCGGTGGGCCTGAAACGCGGCGAGCAGGGTGATACCCGCCGGCGGCCCGGTGGCGAGGAGTTGGTCGACGACCGCGCGCTCGTCTTGAAGGAACGCGCCGCCGAGGCCGGCGATCATCCCCTGCAGGATTTCGCCTTCCTCGTACTCGTCGTCGGTCAGCCCCAGGCGCGGACTCGGCCGCAGCTCACGGCGCGCGCCGGGCAGGCGCCCGTACCGCGCGTGGGTCTCGAACTGTTCGTACGCAAGCGACGTGTCGTCGGTCCACGGCAAGATCTGCGAGTGCAAGGACTGCACGTGGTATCCCTCGTTGAACGCGTCGATGACGGCCTTCCAGTTCGCCGGCAACACGGCGGTGCGCGCGAGGCGTAGCCGCATCGCGTCGAGTCGATACGGCGCGAGGAGGTCACGGAGCGGGGCAAGGAACTGCGCGAGTGGTTCGGCGTGCGGGTCGAGGTTGACGAACACGAACCCACCAAACGTATCGACGTTCACCGGCCCGAGCGCGAGGTCACTCGGGAGCGCGTCACCGAAGTCGTCGCGATCGACGACATCGGTGAGCGTGCCGTCGAGTGCGTACCGCCACCCGTGGTACGGGCATCGCAGGCAGGCCGCGCCCTTCGCCTGACCCACGACGATCTTGGAACCGCGGTGACGACACGAGTTGCGCATGGCCCGAAGCACACCAGTGGCGTCGCGCACCACCAGCACCGACACCAGACCGATCTCGTACTCCAGCACGTCGCCCGGGTTCGGAAGCTGCTCCTCACGTCCCGCGACCTGCCACACCCGACTCCACAAGCGCTCGTGCTCCAACCGCGCGAATTCGGCGGCCGTGTAGCGCGCGGTCGGGATCGCACCGTCGGCACGGGTCCGCCATACTTCGTCCACGAACATCGCAGGCTACCGGCCGAACGGGAGAGGACGGCGGTGGAGTTCAACCTCGGGGACCTCTTCGAGTCGGTGGCCGGCGCGGTCCCGGATCGCGTTGCGGTCGTCGACGGTGATCGGCGCCTGACCTACGCGGAGCTCGTCGACCGCACGACGCGGCTCGCGCACGGCCTGCGCGCCGCGGGCGTTGCGCCGGGCGAGCATGTGGGCCTGTGTATGCGCAACACCATTGATCACATCGAGTCGATGCTTGCGTGTTACCAACTCCGGGCCGTACCCATCAACGTCAACTGGCGGTACGGCGTCGCCGAACTCACGTACCTCTTCGACGACGCCGACACCGTGCTCGTCCTCCACGACGGCGAGTTCGGCGACGCCGTGCGCGCCGCGGCCGCGACGGTGCCAGTCGTCCGGCGCGTGATCGAGAGCGCGAGTGGCGAGTACGACGCGCTGATCGCCACCGGTTCACCGGCGCTCGATCTCGGACCGCGAGCGGGCGACGATCGCTACCTCCTCTACACCGGTGGTACCACGGGCATGCCGAAGGGCGTGGTGTGGCGCCAAGAAGACATCTTCTTTGCCGCGATCGGAGGTGGAAATCCCGGCGGAGCACCGATCACGGACCCCGAGCAGCTCGCGCCCAATGTGATCGTCAACACGGCGCAGCGCATCGGCCCGTTTCTCGCGCCCGACGAACCCGGTCCGGAGCGCTACGTCACGCTCTCGATGGGGCCGCTCATGCACGCGAGCGGGTCGTGGGGCGCACTCGGGACACTGCTCGGCGGGGGAACGCTCGTGCTCGACGCCAGGCCGGGTCTCGACCCGGCCCGCGTCCTCGACCTCGTCGCGCGTGAACGCGTGTGTCTCCTCACGCTCGTCGGCGACGCGGGTGGGCGGCCGCTCGCGGACGCGATCGAAGCCGAGCCCGCTCGTTGGGATCTCTCGTGCCTGCGGCTCCTCGGTTCCGGCGGCAGCATGCTCTCGGCCGACGTGAAGACCCGCTTGCTGCGCGCGATTCCTTCGGTGGTTGCGATTCTCGAGGGCATGGGATCGAGCGAGTCACCCGCGCAGGCCGTCGCGGTCAGCACGCGTCGCGTCGGCGTCGCGCCCACGCTCACGTTCGCGGCGAAGGCCGAAACGATCGTCGTCGACGACGCTCGGCGACCACTCCCACCCGGCCAAGGTCTCGTCGGCCGGCTCGCCACGCGCGGTCGCGTTCCGCTCGAGTACTACAAGGACCCCGAACGATCGGCGCGTACGTTCGTGACCATCGACGGCACGCGCTACTCGCTCCCTGGTGACCGCGCGACCGTCGACGCCGACGGCACCATCCATCTCGTCGGTCGCGGCTCGGCCTGCATCAACACAGGCGGCGAGAAGGTGTACCCCGAAGAGGTCGAAGCCGTCTTGCTCACTCACCCGGATGTCCAGGACGCGCTCGTGGTCGCCGCACCCGACGATCACTACGGAAGCGTGGTGTGCGCCCTCGTGGTGGCGGCCGGCACTGCGCCGACCGTCGAGGAACTCCGCGCCCACTGCCACGGCAAACTCGCGGGCTACAAGGCACCCCGTCGCGTCATCGCGGTGGAGGCCATCGCTCGCACGCCCGCGGGCAAGCCCGACTACGCCTGGGCCGCCGAGGTGCTCGTCGCTCCAGAACGATAGGTTGGCGCGGCGGTTCGAACGAGGAGACAACGTGGCCGATATCCAAGGAGCGTGCGACGCTCGATTCACCGAGCTCCGCGACATCTTGAGCACCAATATCGATTCGGGCGCCGACCTCGGCGCGTCGGTCGCAGTCGTGCTCGACGGCGAGATGGTCGTCGACATGTGGGGTGGCTGGTCCGACGAGGCGCAGACCGCACCGTGGGTGGAAGACACGATCACCAACGTGTGGTCGACCACCAAGACGATGGTCGCCCTCAGCGCGCTCCTCCTCGTCGAGCACGGTCAGATCGACGTGTTTGCCCCCGTCGCGAAGTACTGGCCCGAGTTCGCGCAGAACGGCAAGGAGAACATCGAGGTCCGTCACCTGATGTCGCACACGTCGGGACTCGCGGCATGGAATCAACCGGTGACCAACGACGACATCTACGACTGGGAGATCTCCACCAAGATGCTCGCGGCCCAGGAGCCGTGGTGGGAGCCCGGCGAGGGCTCGGGCTATCACGTCCTCAACCACGGACACCTCATCGGCGAAGTCATCCGTCGCGTCGACGGGCGCGGGCTCAAGCAATTCGTGCACGAGGAGCTCGCCGAGCCGTTCGGTGCCGACTTCCAGATCGGCCTGCGCGACGAAGACCTCCACCGCGTCTCTGACGTGATTCCCCCACCACCGTTCCCGATCGACCTCGAGTCGCTCGATCCCACGAGCATTCCCATCCGTGCGCTCACCAGCCCCCTCATCGACCCGCCGACGGCGAACACCGCCGGTTGGCGCGGCGCCGACATCGGCGGTGCGAACGGCCACGGCAACGCGCGCTCGGTCGCCCGGCTCCAACAGATCGTGGGCAACGGCGGCACCATCGACGGCCGGCAGGTCCTGAGCTCGAAGACGATCGACCTCATCTTCCAGGAGCAGTCGTCGGGTCCCGATCGAGTGCTCTTCGTTCCGCTGCGCTTCGGAATCGGCTACGGCCTGCCCGAGCCCGAGACGCTCCCGTACATCCCCGACGGTGACGAGATCTGCTTCTGGGGCGGGTACGGCGGATCCATGATCGTGATGGACCGGACGCGCCGCCTCACGATCGCGTACATGATGAACAAGATGGAAGGCGGCGTGATCGGCGGTGTCCGCAGCGCGGCACTGCTCGAAGCCACTTTCCGCGCCCTCCCCTGACCCCCACTCGAACGAAAGTGCCTGACTCGAATGACTCGACTCGGATATCAGATCCCCAACTTCACTTACCCCGGCGTCGACAGCGCGGGCATCTTCGACGTCGTCGCGATGCAAGCTGCGGCCGCGGATCGCAGCGGCTTCGACACGGTCCTGCTGATGGACCACTTCTACCAACTGCCGATGCTCGGCGACCCCGACGCCAACATGCTCGAGTGTTACACCACGCTCGGCGCGCTGGCGCGGGAGACGAAGACGGTGCGGCTCGGCGCGCTCGTCACCGGCAACACGTACCGCAACCCGGCGCTGCTCGCGAAGATCATCACGGCGCTCGACGTCGTTTCCGGTGGTCGTGCGCAGCTGGGCATCGGCGCCGGATGGTTCGAGTTCGAACACGATTCGCTCGGTTACGAGTTCAACACGTTCACTGAGCGGTTCGAGAAACTCGAAGAGGCGCTCCAGATCATCATTCCGATGCTGCGCGACGAGAACCCCTCGCTCGACGGGAAGTACTACCGAGTGTCGAACGCGATGAATCACCCCGTGCCCGTGTCGCGCGTTCCGATCATGATCGGAGGCAGCGGCGAGCAGAAGACGCTGCGCATGGTGGCGCAGTACGCGGACGAGTCGAACCTCACGTCGCCACCGGAAGAGCTGCCCCGGAAGCTCGAAGTGTTGGCGGCGCACTGCGAACGACTCGGCCGCGATCGCTCCGAGATCACAATGAGCCAGCACACCAACGTCGTGCTGGCACCGACCCACGAGCAGGCCTTCGACGAGTTCGCCGACGCACTCCAGATGCGCAACATCGACCTGCGCAACGGCGATCCCGACTTCCGCGCCATGATCGAGGGCATGGTGATCCTCGGCGACCCGGACGAAGTGGGCGAACGCCTCTCGGCAATCCTCGCGCTCGGTGCGCAAGGACTCACCATGTCGGCTCCGGCCAATGGCTTCATACCCGAGCGCGTCGACCTCCTCGGGTCCGTCGCCTCCAAGGTCCTCGCGTAACCCGCGCCCCGTCAGACGCGGGCGTGGACCCAGAAGGCGAACTCGTTGACGGTGATGTTGGTATCGGCAAAACCCGCGAGCGCGAGGCGCGCCTCCAGGGTCGACGGATCAATCGGGTTGTACACGTCGTCGTGATGGAAGTCGCGTAAGGCGTCGCTTCCAAGCGAGTCGTTCAACACGACCGTCCCTCCCGGCGCGACCACGCGCGCCAGCTCGGAGAAGATTCGGTCCTGGCGCTCGACGGTCGGTACGTGGTGCAACATCGTGAAGCTCACCGCGGCCGAGAAACGGTCGGTCGGCAACGGAAGGTCGGTCGCGTCGGCATTGAGGACTTCCACGTTGGCGCCATCCAGGCGCGTGGCCAACGACGCCGCCAACGTTGGATCCAACTCCACCGCGGTCAGCTGCGCGACTCGCGTCTTCAACAGGTCCGTCGTGAGCCCGGGTCCGGAACCGATCTCGAGCAGGTCGTCGCCGAGCTCGACACCGTCGAGCACGGTCGGAAAGATCGTCTCGGCGAGGAACGCGCCCCACTCGGCGCTGGCACACACATTGAGATGGTCGTCGTTCATACCGACGACGGTACGGAACTGCGCCGATGTCGTCGAGTACGTACGCTGACAGCCGATGTCGCCAAACGGACACCCCACGCCGGCCATCGTGACGAAGTGGTTCCCGCTGCCCCGGGGCGAAGCGTTCGCCCGCCACTCGCACCCCGATCATCAGCTCGCGTGGGCATCAGAGGGCGTGGTCACGGTCGCCATCGACGACTCCACGTGGGTGCTCCCCCGCTCCCGCGCGCTCTGGATCCCGGCCGAGACGCCGCACACCACCACTGCTGCGTCCCGCTCACTGCTGGGCGGGATCTACTTCCCGCCGAGCACGTGTCCGATCCCGTGGACTGAACCGACGGTGGTGACGGTGACCGATCTGTTGGCCGAGCTGCTCGTTCATCTCACGAACGATGCGGCGCGCCGGCACGCGCGCGACCGCGCCGAGGCCGTCGTCTTCGACCTCCTGGAACCGATCGCGATCACCACGCTGCATCTGCCGCGACCCACCGACGATCGTGCCGCGCGCGTCGCCGACGCGCTCGTGCACGACCCCTCCGACGCGCGCACGCTCGCCCACTGGGGTCATCACGTGGGCGCGAGCGATCGGACGCTTGCTCGCGCGTTTGTCACGGATACCGGCCTCACGTTCAGCGCGTGGCGAACGCAACTCCGTCTCGGCGCGGCCCTCCCACTCCTGGCCGACGGCATTTCCGTGGCCAACGCAGCACGCGCGGTCGGCTACGGGAACCCGAGCGCATTCATCGTCGCGTTCCGCCGCGTGCTCGGAACGTCGCCGGGCGCGTACTTCAATCGAGATCGCGCTCACACCGACGCGTAGACCGCCTCGATCAACGCTCGATTGCGCGTACTTTGCCAGCGCGGGATCACATCGTTCATCACGTACCCGAACGCGATGCCCGCGTCGGGATCCGCGAACCCCAGCGAGCCACCCGTTCCGAAGTGCCCGAAGCTCCGGGGGTTCGGGCCGAACGGCCGCCGCGGCGTGGTCGGCTTGAACCCGAGCCCGAACGTGACGTCTTCCCCGAGCGTGGGACAGAAGCCCTCGGATTGCGGCCGGGTCGCCTCCGCCAGGAGCTCAGGCGACAGCAACCGACCCGGAACCAACAGTGCGGCGTAGATCCTCGCGACTCCGGTCGCCGTTCCATGCCCGTTGGTCGCCGGTATCTGGGCACCCCGCCACTCCGACGTATTCACAACTCCAGCCGAGCAGAAGCCGGGTGGGTTGAAGTAGCTGAGCATCGTCATGCGCGCATCACCCTCGAACTGATACGGATCCGGGAAGGGCGAGGGTGGTGCCCACAACAGCTCCGCGCACCGCACCTGCTCCGCGACCGGAACCCCGAACCAGACATCGGCCGCGAGTGGTGCCGCGATCGCCCGTAGCCGCGCGCCCGGCATCTCGCCGCTCACGCGCCGCGCGATCTCACCAATGAGATGGCCATACGTATTCGTGTGATAGCTGTGCCGCGTCCCGGGTTCCCACCACGCGGGCGTCGCCGCGATCGCCGCGGTCATACGATCCCACGACCACAGATCGTCGTTCGTGAGCGGTGCACGGATGGCCGGAACCCCGGCGCGATGACACAACGCGTGGCGAACCGTCGCGGTTTCCTTGCCTCCCGCCGCGAACTCGGACCATACCGACGCGACCCGATCGTCGAGATCGATCCGACCTTCGTCGACGAGCCGGAGCAACGACAACGCGACGAGTGCCTTCCCAACGGAGTAGAAATCGACGATCGTGTCGGGCTGCCACACGCGTGTGCGGGCACCATCGGCCCAGCCGCCGACGAGATCGACCACGATCTCGCCGTTGCGGATCACCGTCACAGCCGCGCCGACATCTCCGCGCTCCGCGAAGTTCGCGGCAAATGCCTCGCGCACGGCCACGAACTCCGAGTCGCAGTGTCCGGAGATGGGCGCTTCCATCGCGCGGAGCTTGCCACTCGCGCCGGCATCGGGAGCAAACTCTCAGAAATTTCGCCAGGCGGACGCCATCCCGGGGAGCGAGCCTCCGTACGCTCGTCGCGGTGCGACAACGATTCGGCCCGACCTCCGCGTTGCTGCTGGCCGGCTCTCCCACCGTTCTCCTGATCTTGTTCGACCCACAATCCGCTCCGGTCGTCGTCACCCTGGCGATCGCACTCTCGATGGTTGGTCTGCTTGCACTCCGCGAGCTCGAGCATCGCGGACGACCGGTCCGTATGCGCTCGGTGTGGCTGGTCGGAATAGCCGCGATCGCCGCCGCGGTCGTGGTCGAGCCCCGCAACTCCGGTGACCTGTGGTCCTATGTGATGTACGGCCGAATCCTCGAAGCGCACCACGCGAGTCCATGGGTCACCGCACCGGCCACCTTCGGACACGATCCGTTCCTCCATCTGGTCTCTCGCGGGTGGCGCCACACCACGTCGATCTACGGGCCCGCGTTCGTCGGCGTCGCCGCCGTGGTCACCAAAGCCGCGGGGTCATCCGTGGTGGCGGCTCGCGTGCTGATGAAGTCGCTGTTTGCCCTCGCAACCCTTGCGGCCGGACTCCTGATCGCGCGCCGGACTCGCAGCGCGGCGGCCACCGCGATCGTGCTGCTCCACCCTGTCGTCATCGTGTCCGGAATCGCGGGCGGTCACAACGACATCCTCGTCGGGCTGGCGATCTTGGGTGCAGTGCTCTTCGCGATGGACGACCGACCCGTCGCCGCCGGACTGGTAGCCGCAGTGGGTGCGGCAGTGAAGCTCACGGGGGGAATCGCAATGGTTGCGATCGCAGTGTGGGCGCTCACGCAACGCAGCCGGTCATGGTCGGCGCGCTTCTCTGCGACCGCAGTCGGTGCCTTGTTCCTCATGTACGCGCTCGTCGGAACCGCCGGCCTGTCGGCCTTTCGCCAAAATCACAACCTGTTGTCCCGCGCTTCTCCGTGGCAGCTGCCGAGAGTCTTGAGTGGACTGGATCAAACCCATGCGGTCATCCACCTCGGGCTTCCGCAAAGTCTGAACTCGACGCTCGTCTCGATCGGCACGATCGTCGCGGGCGCTCTCGTGCTGGTGCTTGTCCTGCTCGCCCGTCGGGCTCCGAGCCCGGTGTTCGGCACCCTCGCGGGTATCGGCGCGTTCCTGCTCTTCGCCTCGTACGTGTTGCCGTGGTATTCGCTGTGGATGATCCCGCTCGTGGGTCTCGTGCCCCGCACACCGATCGGCCGAGTGCTCATCCTGCAGGCGGCGACGGTCGTGCTCGTCTACGAATTGAAGTTCCAAGGACTCGCCGGGATCATGAGCGGCGTCGTCTGGTGGAGTGCAATCCTGCTCTCGGTGTTCTGGTGTGTGCTCTTCATCCGCGCGGTGTGCCGCGCCGCGGCGAACCCGGTGTTGGTCGACGCCTGATCGTCACTCGGACCGTTGTCGCGGATCGCGCAACACGTCGAGCGCGGATACACCCTCGGGCCCTTCCACTTCGACGATCGGCTCGGGTTGATCGTCGAACTCGGTGCGCAATGCGCGACTCATGGTGGCGTGCATCTCGTACAGCGACGTGATGTAGGTGAACTCGAGGATCTCCTCGTCCGACAAGTGCTCCCGCAAGACGGCGAACACGCCGTCGGCGACGCGACCGCCGTCGTAGACCAACGCGTCGGTGTAAGCGAGCAGCGCGCGCTCGACCGGCGAGAAACATTCCGCCACTTGCCACGCCGGGATCGCCGCGATCTTGTCCTCACCGATCCCGATCGCACGACACGACTTGCAGTGTTGCGAGAACACGAACTGACTGCCGCGGGCCCAACCGGCGCGCGTTTGGCCCAGCTCGCGCAACTGGGGTTCCAGCCGTCGCTTCGGGCTCTGGTAGAGCCCGAAGCCCTCCACGCAGTGCTCGAGCACGTCGGGGACCAGCGCAAACACGGGCCACCAGTCTCCGGACGTTCCTGTCGCGGTTCCGGGATCGGCGACCGGATCGCGGTCGGGTCCGAAGACGAGGTCGTACATGATGGTGACGATCGGCGCGTTCGAGTCGTCGCGCGGAACTTGGCGTAAGCGGGGCATGCGAGAACCTTCCTGGTCGGGACCGCGCCGCGTCCACGGCGGCGAGCTAGCGCTATCGACGTCCGAGTTCGGACGTACCGCGCGTCGAGGCGCGACGTCCGAACCGGGCGAGGAGGAGCAGGTCGTAGGTGGCCTTCCCCAGACCCGCGATGACCAACGGCCAGCCGAAGCTGGTGGCCTTGAGCAAGGCGCCGGCGAGAAGCGGTGTCGTCGCCGACGCCAGGCTGCGCGGCACATTCGTGACGCTCGCCGCCGCGGCGCGTTCCTCCGGGGTCACGACGGCCATCACCAGCGCCTGTCGCGCGGGAACGTCCATCTGCGAGAACAAGGACCGGACGAGCAGACACGCGATCGCGACTCCGGCCGACGACGCGAACGCCGCGAGCACGAGAAACAGGTTCGCGGGCAAGTGCGTGAACACCATCGTGCGCACGAGACCGATGCGAGCCGCAACCGGGCCCGCGAGCAATTGCGAGAAGGCACTCAACAGACTGACGGCGAAGAACACCGCGGCCGTATCGGCCGTCGAGAGACCGAACCGCAGGTGGAGCCACAACACCAAGAGCGACTGCACCACGAAGCCACCCGACGCCGCGTCGATACAGAACAGCGCAGCGAGTTCGAACACCGTGCGGCGCGACTCTCCAAGCGGTTTCCGCTCGATCGTCGCGACGTCGGTCGCCGCGTGTTCCCGGCGCAGGCCACGGTAGATGAAGAAGATCGCGACCGCGACCGCTACGTAGATCGAGAAACTGCTGCGCAGCACGTCGATCTTCGAGAGATCCCACCGCTTCGCGAGGTACTCCGGAAGCCCCGATGCCAGCGCGCCGAATGCGCCGGCGAACGCGCCACCAAGGTTGTAGACCGCATAGAGCCGCGGTCGGTCGAGATCTTCGACGTGACCGGCGAGGAACGCTTGCTCTGTGGGAAGAAAGACGCTGACGTCACCCGCCGACGGATTGAGGGTGCCGACAATCGCGACGACCATTAGCGCCCAGAACGCGGTGACCGCCATGAACCCCAGACCCGTGAAGATCATGAGGCCGCAGGCCGCGAGCAGCATCACCCGGAGTTCGCGCCGGTGGGCGACGAGCCCGACGCCGAGGGTGAGCGCGGCCGAGCCGAGCAACGTGCCGGTGACGATGGCACCGATTTGCAGCGGTGAGAATCCGAGCGCGGTGAGGTAGATCGCGAGGAACACACTCACGAATCCGTCGGCGAAGCCGCGCAACGCGCGAGCGATCACCACCCGCGGTACGTCGACGGTTGCGGAGCGAGGAAGGAGCTTGCGCAGCCAGGTCACGCGGCGGAGCGTATCGGTGTGACGACGGAGGCCCGGTGGGCTTACGCCGTGAGGAAATCCAGGATGTCCGGGAACGCACCCGGATCCTGCGCGAAGAACGCGTGGCCGCCCTCGTAGATGCGGAGTTCCGAGTTCGGAACCCGCGCCGCGATCGCCTCGGAGTTCGCGAGCGGCGCGATGCCGTCGAACCGACCCGCGGCCACGAGCGTGGGACACGCGATGCGATCCAAGCGGTCCAGCACGTTGTGACGACGCCGCGCGTCGAGCTGCTCGGCCTCGCCTCGCAGCACCTGCGCCGACTTCGCGCCGCCTTGCCCGGTCACGAGTTCCGCGAGCTGTCGGTCACTCTCGTGAGCCGCCAACCACTCCGACGTGAACCGCGTATCCAGGAGTGGGAGGTAGCGCGCGGCGCGATCGCTGTCGGTCATCCCGACCAACTCCTGGAGCGGGAACGATCCCAGCGTGCCACCAGGCGAGGTGCACAACAACGCGAGCCGATCCACCCGATCGGGATATGTGGCTGCTAATTCTTGCGCGACCATCCCACCGAACGAGATACCGACCACCCGACACGTGTCCCAGCCGACGTGGTCCATCACTCCCGCCGCGTCGGCCGCGTAGTCGGCCATCGAATACGGGCCCGATGGGATCTCGGTCCGGCCGAGCCCGCGCTGATCGTGCGCGAGGAGGTCGCACCGAGAGGCGAACACATCGAGCAAGACCTTCATGGCCGCGAGGGTCGCGCCCGAACCATTGAGGAACAACAGCGGCGGACCGTCGCCGCGCCGCTCGTAGTAGATCTCGATCCCGTTGACCGGAGCACTCGCCACGGACCCAGCCTAGGGTTCGCCGCACTGTTCGCCGTTGCCTCGCAGCACCAGGAGACCTCGTGACCCCGGAAGAGATCGTCAACACCTTCATGGCTCGCATCACCGCGATGGATCTCGATGGTGCAATGGAACTCGTCGCCGACGACGTGGAGTACGACAACGTGCCGATGGGCAAGGTGCACGGACCGGCGGGCATTCGCGGCGTCTTCGCGCAGCTCGACGGAACCGCCGACAAGATGGAGTGGATCATCCACCGCCAAGTCGCGACCGGCGACCTCGTCCTCAACGAGCGCACCGACCGGTTCGGCCGCGGTGACCGGTGGGCCGACCTGCCCGTCGCCGGAATCTTCGAGGTGCACGACGGCCGAATCACGCTGTGGCGTGACTACTTCGACATGAACTTCATGATGGAGTCCCTTGCCACGCTGACGGCAGACTGATTCACGATGACCGCGACCGCGACTCCGACCACTCCTCGTCTCTGCATTTCGGCCGATTCGCACATCACGGAACCGCCGAACTCCTACCTCGATCACATCGACCCTGCGTACCGCGACCGCGCACCGCGGCTGCAGTATCACGACAAGCTCGGCGACTGCATGATCGTCGACAACGGTCAGAGCCTCGTTCCGATGTGGCTGGTCGCCGCGGCCGGCCGCCCCACCGAAGAAGTTCGGCTCGACACGGGCAAGACGTTCGCGGATCTGCACCGCGGCGGTTGGGACCCAGAAGCGCGACTCCACGATCAAGACACCGACGGCGTGACCGCGGAGATCATCTACCCGTCCGTCGGCATGATCCTGTGCAATCACCCGGACCGCGACTACCAGCACGCGTGCTTCGACGCGTACAACGAGTGGATCACCGAGTTCTGCGCGTTCGCACCCGACCGGTTGATCGGCCTGGGTCAGACCGCGGTGCGCACGCCCGACGACGGGATCAAAGACCTCGAAGCCATCAAGGCCAAGGGCCTTCGTGGCGTGATGCTCCCGGGCTACCCCGGGCAGGGTGACTACGACGATCCGATGTACGACGAGTTCTGGGACGCGGTGGTCGCGCTCGAGCTCCCGCCGTCGTTCCACATCCTCACGAGTGGGAGCGACACCCCCGGATCGTCGAGCGTGCGCGGCCCGAAGCTCAACACGTTCCTCTCGATCATCCGCGGGAACCAGGACATCATCGGCACACTGATCTTCGGAGCGGTGTTCGAACGTCATCCCGATCTGCGGGTCGTGTGCGTGGAGGCCGACGCGGGCTGGGCGCCGCACTGGATGTACCGCGCCGATCACGCATACGACCGGCATCGCAATTGGCTGACCGCGGGTGAACTCACACGGACGCCGAGCGCCACCTTCCTGGAGCACGTGTACCTCACCTTCCAGGACGATTGGGTCGCGTTTCGGACCGTCGATCTGATGAATGTGGACCGGTTGATGTGGGCGAACGACTTCCCCCACAGCGACGCGACTTGGCCGAACTCGCAGGCCCTCCTCGATGAACACGCCGCGCATCTCTCTCCCGCCGCGCAATCGCGCATCCTCCACGACAACGCCGCGGAGCTCTACCAACTTGGCTAGTGAGCCACCCACTCGCTATCAGTCGCCCGACGAGGACAGCGCGCGGTGGCTCGATTTCAGTTTTCGGCCCGGCGACATCGTGATCAGCACGCGCTCGAAGAGCGGCACGACCTGGATGCAGATGATCTGCGCGCTCTTGGTGTTCCAAACCCCGGACTTACCGGCGCGGCTCGATCAACTCTCGCCGTGGGTGGACTGGCTCGGCACTTCCCTCGACGAGTTGTTCGCCACCTTGGACGCGCAGACCCACCGTCGGTTCGTGAAGACGCATACACCACTCGACGGGATACCGCTCGACTTACGTGCGACGTACATCGTGGCAGCACGCCATCCGCTCGACATGGCGGTGTCGTTGTACCACCAAGGCGACAACCTCGATCGCGCGCGGATCGCGGAGCTCACCGGACAACCCGCACCGAACCCGACCGACGCGGTGTCGCGTCCCGACATCCATGAATGGATCCTCGGGTGGATCGACCTCGACGTCGCGCCACGCGACGCGCTCGACCTCCTTCCCGGCGTGATGTGGCACCTCTCGGACGCGTGGGCGCGGCGCACGGAATCGAACGTGCTCCTCGTGCACTACGACGATCTGTCGACCGATCTCGACGGCGAGATGCGCCGCATCGCGGCACATCTCGGCATTGACGTTCCCGCCGCGAACTGGCCCGAGCTGGTCGACGCGGCGACCTTCGCTCGGATGCGGTCGCACGCGGAGGCGGTTGCACCCGATCCGGAGGGCGTGCTCAAGGATCGCTCAAAGTTCTTTCGGCGAGGTTCGTCGGGCGCGGGACGAGAGCTCCTCACCGACGCCGAGTTCGCCCACTACGGCCAGCGCGCCGCGTCGCTGGCGGAGCCGGATCTGTTGGCCTGGCTCCACCGCGACGCCTGAACACCGACCGAACTGACCGCACTCACTGTCAGCCGAATATTCTTCTTGACGGTTGATCAACCGTCAAGTAGAATACGAGCATGCCGACGCTCACCGAACCCGAGTTGGATGCGACGTTCAACGCGCTCGCCGACTCCACCC
>JANYLF010000176.1 GCA_025357995.1 Acidimicrobiia bacterium
CGTCGAGCACGTCGAAGGCGTTGACCGACGCGACGTCCACCACCCTGCAGCTCGAGACGACATCGCTCGGCAAGGTCGTCGCCGACTCCAAGGGCAGGACGCTCTACCTCTACGTCCCGGACGGCACGTCGACCGTGAGCAAGGTGCCCCCGGCGGTACTGGCAGCGTGGCCTTCGCTCGAGGCGACTGGTGTGCCGACACTGGGACCGGGCCTCACCGCGAAGTCGTCGACCGGCGCCCAGCCGAACGGCCAGCAGTGGGTCATGTACAACGGCCACCTGCTGTATACGTTCGCCAGCGATGCGAAGGCCGGTGATGTGGGCGGCAACGGACTCGCCAACGTGTGGTACGCGGTGACCGCGGCGGGCGGGCCGGTTCAGTCGTAGCCCGTTGCGGCTTGCCGACAACTACCAGGACGCCCGCGCCGGGTTTCTCGACGCCGCGTCCGCGCGTGACGCGGCGCTGATCGAACACGCTCATCCGGAACGCGGTCCGGACGGCGCTGCGCTCGCCACCGATGTCGCGGTACTCGGCCGGGCCGACGCGCCCAACCGGCTCCTGGTGATATCCGGCACCCACGGGGTGGAGGGCTTCGCGGGCAGTTTGTGTCAAGCCGAGTGGCTGCGCGACGGCGTGTCGATCCCGGACGATCTTGCGGTTGTCCTCGTGCACGCCATCAATCCGTACGGCTTCGCGTGGGTGCGACGGGTGAACGAAGACAACGTCGATCTCAATCGCAACTGCATCGACTTCGACGCGGCGCTTCCCGCGAATGCCGGCTACGACGAGTTGGCTGACGCGATCGTTCCGGAACGGTGGGACGACCAGGCCCGCCAAACGAGCGCGGAGCAGCTCCTCGAGTTCGCGGGTCGCAACGGCTTCGATGCGCTCCAAGCCGCGGTGAGCTCCGGTCAGTACGCGTACCCGAGCGGCATCTTCTTCGGCGGTGAACGTCCGGTGTGGTCTCGAACCACGCTGGACTCGATCGTGCGCACGCATCTCGGCGACGCCGAGCGTGTCGCGATCATCGATCTGCATACCGGACTCGGTCCGTTCGGTCACGGTGAGTTGATCGCGAGTCATCCGGATGCGGCGGGCAAGGCGCGCCTGGCTCAATGTTTCGACGAGTACACGATCCCGGCTGACGGCAACTCAGTGTCGGCCGACGTTCAGGGCGACATTCTCGACGGTATCGAGGTGTGGTTGGCGGGCGTCGACGTCGCCGGCGTGGCCATCGAGTGGGGAACCGTGGACATCGTCGGCGTGTCCGATGCGCTCAGGGCCGATGCGTGGCTCCACGGCTACGGCGACCCCCGGGGCCCCGAGGCGGCCCCGATCAAGGCGCAGCTTCGTGCGGCGTTCGCTCCGGACGAGCCGCAATGGGCACACCGGGTCGTCGACCGTTTCGTCGAAGTGCGCGACCGCGCCATCGACGGACTGGCGAGCTGACCGGGGCGCGAAGGTCGGCGCGGAGCTCCTGGCCGTTTAGCTGATCGACGCTCGGGTCGGGGTGCGCGCTTGCTTCGTCGGAATCACCGCGAGTTCCCGACGGCGACCTTCGGCCTCGCCGGCGCGACCCATGACCAAGATCGCCATCCCGAATGCCGCGAGCACGGATGCCGGGACCACGAGCCAATCACCCGTGGCCAACACGATGCCGATGACGCCGATCCATCCCCCGAGCGGGAGCAGGGCCAATGTGGGCAGCGCCCAGAACATCACAACCGCCACGATCCCCGTGGTGATCAGCCACCGGCCGATCCGCATGATCGCTCGTCCGCGGTGTGGTGCGATGGCGAGTCCGATCCCGATAAGCAAGACGGCCAGTGCGGCAAGGATCGCGGTGAGGTCCTCCATGACACTGATCGAGTCGCGGAGGTCGGGGACCTGATCCCGAGTCACGACGAGGTTGAGATTCGGCGGCTGGGGTGCGCTCGCCTCGGCGAAAGCCTGGGCCACCAAACCGGTGTCGAGGGTGACGTCGCCTTGAGCACCATCGACCACTCGGTCATAGATCGCCGGCAACGCCGACGCGAACGCCTGTTGGAACGCGGCGGTTTCGACGACCTTTCGGGCGATGTCGTTCGAGAGGTTGAGCGCCGCGGGGTTGGACGCCGCGGAGTGCGGTGCGATCGCGTCCGCGATCTTCCATGCGAACTCTTCGCGTACCGGTTCGCTCTTCGCAATCGTGTACGCCTCGTTCAGGACGGTGCGACGATCCGTCACGGTGGAGGAGACGGCCCAACATCCCACCGCGCCGACTGCCGCCGCGAGACCAAGGACCAGGGTCGTCGTCGGAGAGATGCGCCGCGTGTGCATGCAGCGATTATCGGCAGATTGCGACGCCGGGTTGATACGTCAGGGTCGCAGGCAAGAAAGTGCCCCCGGGGCCAGCCGGCGGACCGGGCAGGGAGGCCCGCGGCCTTGCGCCCGGGGGCCCGAGGAGTGTGCCAAATGCGGATGCTGGGGGGTGAGTCGGGGACCCACTCTTTGCCCAATGTGAACCATGACTCAATCGGCGGGCTCACCGCTAGCCTCGCCCACCATGGACGCTCACGGCATTCCGGAGGGTATGGCGGCCCTCGAACTCCAGCTGACCGCGCCCGGCGGCATGTTCGAGGTCGGCGTCGAGCTGATCAACGGCGAGCCGATGACGACGTTCACGCGGCGGCTGCGGTCGCTTCGCGATGCGCTGGAAGCGTCGAGCGCCTTCGGTGATCGCGAGTACGTGGTGTTCGCGGACCGAGACGTTCGGCGCGTGGTGAGCCACGCGGAACACCTCCGGGCCGTGGCATCGACGGCACGGGTGCTGCGCGAGGAATACGGCGTCGGCGCCGGAGACCGAGTGGCCATCCTGGCCGCCAACTGTCCCGAATGGATCGTTGCGTTCTGGGCGGCGGTGAGCCTCGGCGCGATCGCGGTCGGGCTCAACGGCTGGTGGGTCGGCGACGAGATTCGCTACGGAATCGCCGACTGTGACCCTGCCGTCTTGATCGCGGACCGCAAACGACTCGACCGGCTCGGCGGCGAGGACCCCGGTGTGCCGACGATCGTCATCGAGGACGACTTCGACCGGATTTGGCACGCGCATCCCGATGCGGCACTGCCGACGACGCCGATCGACGAAGACGATCCCGCGTTGATCCTCTACACGAGCGGCACGACGGGGCGACCGAAGGGTGCGGTGAACACCCACCGCAATGTGATCGCCGCGATCGGCATGTCGTTCTTCCACGGCGCGCGCATGGCGATGCTGAAACCGGGCCCATCGAACGCGACCCCGGTGTGCCAGCTCGTCACGTATCCGTTGTTCCACGTATCGGGACTGCACATGGGCGCGGTCGCGTTCATGATGAGCGGCATTCGCTCGGTGTGGACGATGGGCCGCTTCGACCCCGAAGTCGTGATGCAACTCATCCAGGACGAACAGATCACTGGCTGGTCGTACACGGTCACGATGCTGCATCGCGTCGTGACCCATCCGAAGCTCGCGGATTACAACCTGACCGGACTGCGCAACGGTGGCGGCGGCGGTTCGGCGTTCTCGCCTGCGCTCCTCGAACGCGCGCGTACCGCGATCCCAAATCTGCGTGGCGTGATGGGTGTGGGGTACGGGCAGACCGAGTGCGCTGCACTCGCGACGGTGAACGCGGGGGAGGAGCTGGTGGCGTTCCCCGAGGCCGCGGGCCGGCCACTCCCGACCGTCGAGATCGAGATCCGGAGCGAGGACGGTGAGGTGCTCGTGCCGGGTGAGGATGGCGAGATCTTCTTGCGCGGCCCGATGGTGATGCCGGGCTACTGGCGTCGACCCGAGGAAACTGCCGCGACGATTTCGGCGGGCGGATGGCTCCGCACCGGCGATATCGGCCGAATGGACGGCGGTCGGCTCTACCTCGCGACCCGCAAGCGCGATCTCATCATCCGCGGCGGCGAAAACGTCTATCCCATCGAGGTCGAAAATCGGTTGGAAGCCCATCCGGGCGTGGCCGAGGTCGCCGTGATTCCCGTGGACCACGAAGCGTTCGGCCACGAGGTGAAAGCCGTCGTGGTACCGATGCCGGGGATGACGCTCACTCCCGACGAGTTGAGCGCGTTCTGCGCGGAGAGCCTCGCGTACTTCAAGGTGCCGACCGCCTGGGAGATTCGCACCGAATCCTTACCCCGCAACGCGACCGGCAAAGTGGTGAAGGCCGTGTTGATGGCCGACGCCGAGCTCCAGTTCTCGGAGGACTGACGTGGAGCTCGATGCGCTGGTCGCTCCCGCCCACACCGCGCTCGTGTTGCAAGAGGTGCAGAACGGCGTGGTCGGAACCCCATCCGTGCTTCCGGAGCTTGCGGCCGCTGCCGCCGAAGTGCATCTCGTCGAGCATTGCGCCGCGTTGGCGGCGCGGGCACGAGAGCTTGGTGTTGCGGTCTTCCATTGCACGGCGGAAACGCGCGACGACCTCGTTGGCGCGAATCGCAATGCGCGTCTGTTTGGCGGAGTTCGCAAGGCCGCGCTCCGGCTGTCACCGGGGTCGGACGCAGTACAGGTGCCGGCGCCGATCGGTGTCGATCCGCGCGACGTCGTACTGGCGCGCCATCACGGCCTCGGGCCCATGACGGGAACCCAGCTCGACTCGATGCTGCGCAACCTCGGGGTGACCACGATCGTTGGTGTGGGCGTGTCCGTGAACATCGGCATGACGAACTTCGCGTTCGACGCCGTGAACCGCGGCTACCAATTCGTGATGCCCACCGACGCGGTCGCTGGTGTTCCCGCCGAGTACGCGGCCGCGGTGATCCGCAACACTCTCGCGTTGGTGGCCACGCTCACGACCACGGACGCGGTCCTCGACGCGTGGAAGACCGCCGCGTGATCGAGCCAGACGACAAGGACTGGACCTGGGTGGTGGAGCGCCCGTGTCCGGAATGCGGGTTCGACGCGTCGACGTTCGTGGCCGATCAGGTGGCGGACGAGGCGCGGGCCAACGCTGCACGGTGGGCGCGCATGCTCGCCGCGCCGGACGCGTCGACGAGATTTCGCGCCGACCGCTGGTCGGTGTTGGAGTACGCGTGCCACGTGCGCGACGTGTTCCGCGTGTGCGACTACCGACTCGATCGGATGCTCACCGAGGATGGCCCCCACTACGAGAACTGGGACCAAGATGTGACGGCGGTGGACGAGCGCTATGCCGAGCAGGACCCGGCGACAGTGGCGGGGGAGGTCGTCGCGGCGGCCGAGATCATCGCCCGGCGGTTCGAGACCGTGAGGGGCGACTCCTGGGCCCGGACCGGATTCCGCAGCGACGGTGCCGCCTTCACGATCGACTCCTTCGCCCGCTACGTGATCCACGACCCGATGCACCACCTGTGGGATGTAGGTGGAGGGGATATCTGACGACCCGTCAGATGTAGGTTGTGGCCATGTTCACGCCCGATGAGTTTCCCAAGATCATCTCGGTCGACGACCACGTGATGGAACCGCCCACGGTGTGGTCCGACCGGCTCCCCGAGAAGTTCCGAGCGGTCGGCCCCACCATGCATCGACGCAAGGTCGCGGAGATGACCTTCGTTGGCGGCGTGTTCAGCTACCGAGAGTCCGGCCCGGACGAGGACGGCACGTGGTGCGACTGGTGGGACACGGAGGATCTCCGCTATCCACTGACCCGGGTCATGGCCGCGGCGGGCGTGCCGCGCGAAGAGATCACGGTCAGTCCGATCACGATGGACGACATGCGCCCCGGTTGCTGGGATCCGAAGGCGCGCCTCGAAGACATGGATGTCAACTGGGTCGAGGCGTCACTCTCGTTTCCGACCTTCCCACGGTTCTGTGGTCAGACGTTCCTCGAGCGCGATGACAAGGAACTCGCCGATCTGTGTGTGAAGGCCTACAACGATTGGCAGTTCGACGAGTGGTGCGCGAGTTCGGGCGGTCGCCTCATCCCGTTGCCGATCATCCAGCTCTGGGACGCGAATCTCGCGGCGGCGGAAGTGCGGCGTAACGCGGCGCGTGGTGCGCACGCGGTGTGCTTCAGCGAGATCCCCCCGTTTCTCGGATTGCCGTCGATCCACGATCCCGATCACTACTGGGATCCGTTCTTCGAAGCGTGTGCCGAGACCGAGACCGTGGTGTCGATGCACATCGGTTCGAGTTCGAAGATGCCGTCGACCTCGGCCGACGCGCCGCCCGCGGTGA
>JANYLF010000193.1 GCA_025357995.1 Acidimicrobiia bacterium
TGGTGTCGATGCACATCGGTTCGAGTTCGAAGATGCCGTCGACCTCGGCCGACGCGCCGCCCGCGGTGAGCTCCACGCTTACCTATATGAACGCGGCGATGTCGCTCACCGACTATCTGATGTCGGGCGTCTTCGAACGCATTCCGAACCTCCAGGTGGCGTACTCCGAGGGCCAGATCGGGTGGATCCCGTACGTGTTGGACCGCGCCGACAAGGTGTGGGCCGAGAATCGGGGGTGGGGTGGCGTGGCCGACACCGTGAAGGTGCCACCGAGCCAGTCCTACCGCGAGCACGTCTTCGGTTGCTTCTTCGACGACCCGCACGGCTTGAAGTCCCTCGACGAGATCGGCGTGGAGACCATCACGTTCGAAACCGACTACCCCCACTCGGACTCCACGTGGCCGCACTCGCGCAAGGTCGCGATGGACATCATGGCCGACCTCGACGACGCCACCATCGTCCAAATCGTGCGCACGAACGCCATTCGCATGCTGCGCCTCGACCTGGACGGCTGACTACGGGAAGAGGCCTCTCACGGTGATGGCTTCGGCGACGCGGGTGAGGCCGACGATGTAGGCGGCGCGTCGGAGTGACACTTCGTGGGTTTGTGCGCTCACCCACACCGTGGTGAACGCGTCGGTCATCGTGGTGTGGAGACGGTCGGCCGCCACGCCGTCGGGCCACGCGATGCCTTGACGGTTCTGCGCCCACTCGAAGTACGACGACGTGACGCCGCCCGCGTTGGCGAGAATGTCCGGCACGACGACGATCCCACGTTCGTCGAGTATCGCGTCCGCGGCGACGGTCGTCGGCCCGTTCGCAGCCTCCACGATCAGCTTCGCCGCGCATCGGGTTGCAGCAGCTTCGTCGATCACTCCCGCGAGTGCGGCCGGAACCGCGAGTTCACACGGGACCGCGAACACGTCGTCGTGAGGAACCGGCTCACCGCCCGCGAAGCCGGCAACGGAGCCAGTCTCGTGGACGTGGGTGGAGAGCGCGGGAATGTCGAGGCCACCGGAGTTCATGACCACGCCGGCGACGTCGGCGACCGCGACCACTCGCATGCCCGCGGAGTGCAGCAGAAACGCGAGCGGCGCGCCGACCTTCCCGAAACCCTGGATGACCACGCGACTTCCGGCAATCGTGAGACCGAGCGCCGCGAATGCTTCACGGACACACATCACGACGCCGGCGGCGGTCCCACCCGCGTGTTCGGCGGTACCGCCGATCGAGAGCGGTTTGCCGGTCACCGACGCGGAGATCGCCTCGCCGTGCACCATCGACATCGTGTCCATGACCCAGGCCATGACGCGGCCGTCGGTGTTCACATCGGGCGCGGGCACGTCACGATCCGGACCGAGGAGCGGCATGATCTCCCAGGTGTAGCGGCGCGTGAGACGTTCGAGCTCACCGATCGACATGCGGGTCGGGTCGCAGCGCACGCCGCCCTTCGCGCCTCCGAACGGCAGGTCGAGCACGGCGGTCTTGAATGTCATCGCCGCGGCCAGGGCCGTGACCTCGCGCTCGTCGACGTGCGGATGGAAGCGGATTCCACCCTTGCCCGGACCGCGCGTCGTGTCGTGATGGACGCGCCAGCCGGTGAAGACCTCGACGTCTCCGTTGTCCATGCGGACCGGCACGGAGACCTTCAGCACTCGGCGGGGCAGTTGCAGGCGGCGGTGGAGCGACGGGTCGAGGTCGAGCGACCGCGCCGCGGAGGCGAGGCGGTCGAGGATTTCGTCGAGAAAGTCGCGCTCGGTGTCCGTGCGACCAGGCTAAAGCAACGCGGACGCGAGACGACGCCATTCGGCGTCGGGAACCGCGAAGAAGTCCTCCGCCAAGACCTGGATGCAGACGTGATCTGCACCGGCGGCGTCGTGCTCGTCGACCCGTGCCTTGATGGCGGCCTCGTCGCCCCACACGACGATCGCGTCGACCAGCTGGTTCGAACCGCCGTGATCGAGGTCGTCGTCGTCCCAGCCGAGCCGCCGCAGATTGTTCACGTAGTTGGGAAGATTGAGGTACGTCTTCATCGCGCGGCGCGCAATGGTGCGAGCCTTCTCGGCGTCGGTGTCGAGTACCACCATCTGTTCGGGCGCGAGTAGCGCGTCGGGTCCGAGGTGTTCGCGTGCGAATGCAGTGTGCTCCACGGGTACGAAGTACGGGTGCGCGCCCGCGGCGCGGTCGCGTGCCAGTCCGAGCATCTTGGGTCCGAGCGCGGCGAGCACGCGAGTGGGTGGTGTGGTCGGCGCAGCGGCGAAGTACGGAGCCGCGTCCATCGCGTCGAGGTATTCGCGCATCGCGGTAAGTGGTGGACCGTAGGTGTGGCCACGGAGCCCCTCGACCGCCGGCGCGTGACTCACGCCGAGCCCGAGGAGGAATCGGTCCGGATATGCCTCGGTGAGGGTCTTGTGCCCGCACGCCATCGCGAGCGCGTCGCGCCCGTAGATGCTCGCGATGCCCGTTGCGACGACGAGGCTCGATGTGGCACCCAGGTAGAGCGACGCGGCCACCAGTGGATCGCGCCCCGCCAGCTCCGGGAGCCACAATGCGCCGTATCCCAGCTCCTCGATCTCGACGGCCACCTCCTGCGCCCGCCCGGCCGGCAACCCGTCTAACGCATGCGTCCAAATACCAACTCGCCCCAAATCCACGCCCGGAGGCTACGAGGGCGTGACGCGCTCCCGAGCCGGAGCTTGCGGAGGCGGGCAGAAAGGACGGCTACGGCTCGGGTGAGGCCCTGGCTGGATGCAAAATCAGAACAGGTTCTAATATCAGGAAGACGACGAATCGGGGGACAGCGTGGCGAGTGGTGACGAGTACCAGCTGCTGATTGGGGGGTCGTGGGTCGACGGGGACAACGGCACGTACTCGATCATCAATCCGGCCACTGAAGAGGTCGTCGGCCACGCCCCGGAGGCGTCGGCCGGCCAAGCGCAGGCCGCGGCGGGCGCCGCGCGCGAGGCGTTCGACGCGTGGTCCCGTACGACGCCCGAGGAACGCTCCAACCTGCTCGACGCGGCGGGAAAGGCTCTGCTCGCGCGGCGCGACGAGTTCATTCCGCTCGTGATCGCGGAGACTGGTTGCACCGCGACCGTCGGCAAGTCGATGCAAGTTCCGCAAGCCGCGACCCGCTTCCAGCGGTACGCGCGCGGCGCGTTCGAATCGACGGTGATTCCGCTCCCGCCGCAGGAGGTGGCGGGTACGCCACTCGCGCCGGGTGGACTGATCGGTGCGATCGCGCGCCGTCAACCGGTGGGAGTCGTCGCGTGCATCACTTCGTACAACTTCCCGATCGTGAACATGGTCGGGAAGATCGCGCCCGCGCTCGCGATGGGCAACACGGTGATCGTGCGACCGGCGGGCCAAGACCCGCTCGCGGTGATCAAGCTCGTCGCGCTGCTGGAGGATGTCGGCTTCCCGCCGGGCGTAGTCAACGTTGTGTCCGGATCCACGCCCGAGAGCGGCGAGGCGCTGGTCGCGTCGCCGGATGTCGAGATGGTGAGCTTCACCGGTTCGAGCGTGGTCGGCGCGCGCATCGGTGAGGTCGCCGGCGCCGGAATGAAGCGCCAACTCCTCGAGCTCGGGGGCAAGGGCGCCGCGCTCGTGCTCGACGATGCCGACGTGAAGAACGCGATTGGGATGATCGGCTCGGTCTGGACGTTCCACTCGGGTCAGATCTGCACCGCGCCCACGCGTGCGATCGTCCACCGCTCGATCTATGAGCCGGTGGTCGCGGGCCTGGCCAAGATGGCATCGGTGCTCAAGGTCGGCGATCCACTGGAACGAGACACCGTCGTCGGTCCGGTGATCACCGAGGCCCACCGCGGTCGAATCGAGGGCTATATCGCGTCCGGTCGGGAAGAGGGAGGCGAGATCGTGGCGGGCGGTGGCCGACCCGCGCACATGGAGAAGGGCTGGTACGTGGAGCCCACGCTCATCGCCGAATGTCGGGGCGGCATGCGGGTGGTGCAGGAGGAGATCTTCGGGCCGGTTGTCGTCGCGATTCCGTTCGACGACGACGACGAGGGGATCGCGCTCGCCAACGGTACCGACTTCGGCTTGTACGACTACGTGTTCAGTGGCGACGGCGCACGCGCGATGGCAATCAGCCGACGGATGCGCGCCGGCAACATCGGGATCAACACCGTGCAGCGGAATCAGGAAACGCCGTTCGGCGGTACGAAGCAGTCGGGCGTTGGCCGCGACGGCGGCTCGTTCGGTCTGCATGCGTACAGCGATCTGCAGTCCATCGTGTGGCCCGGCTGATGGAATTCGGTGTCTTTCATTCGGGTCACGTCCCGAGCCAGCCCGACGCGGCCTCGCAGCGAGTCGCGGAGCACGTGCGGCTCCTCGACGAAGTCGAGGTCGCGGTGACTGCCGATCGGGCGGGGTTCAAATACGGCTGGTTCACCGAACACCACTTCTTGCGCGAGTACTCGCACGTCTCGGCCAACGAAGTCCTCATGGGTTACGTCGCGGCTCGCACGGAGAATCTGCACATCGGTTCCGGGATCTTCAACATCACCCCGCCGGTCAACCATCCGGCCCGCGTGGCCGAGCGCGTGGCCATGCTCGACCATCTGAGCAACGGGCGGTTCGAGTTCGGAGTGGGACGCGGTTCGTCGAGCACGGAGTTTCAGGGTTTCGGGATCCCGGACCCGGAGACCACTCGTGACCTCTTCGACGAGACGCTGCCGGAAATCGTATGATGTTGACGGAGGATCCGTACGAGTACAACGGTGCCGCGTTCTCGATGCCGTCGCGCAGCGTGTTGCCGCGGCCGTGGACCCAACCGCACCCGCCCCTGTGGCTCGCGTGCGGTAGCCCGGCCACCTTCGAGAAGGCGGGCCGTCTCGGTATGGGTGCACTCTGTTTCACCATGGGTGCGCCCGAAGACCTTGCGCCGTTGATCGATACGTATCGCGCGGCGATCGCGGCGTGTGACGAACCGATCGGTGGCTACATCAACGAGAACGTCGCGTGCGTGAGCATGTTGCTCTGCCTCGACGACCGCGACCGCGCGGTCACCACGTTTCGCACGATCGGCGCGTCGCACTATCAGTCGTTGGTCGTACGTTGGTTGGACTCGATTCCGTTGCCGATCGACGTCGACCGAAGCCAGTTTTCGGTACCGGAGCCGAGTGTCGACGATCTCTACGCCGACGTCGCCGCGGGCCGCCGCAGTGTGGGCGCGCCCGAGGACGTCGCAAAGTCGGTGGAGCGGTGGCAGGACGCGGGCGCCGATCAGCTGATCTTCGGCGTGCTCAACAACACGTTGCCGCTGGAAATCGCGCAGGAGTCCCTCGAGGTGTTTGGTCGCGAAGTACTGCCGCTGTTCGACCGCGATCGGGTGCACTCGACTACCCGCCAACGAGAGGCGCAATGCGGATGAGTCACGACACGGTGTCGATCGTGCCCGACGGCGAGTTGGTCTACGGACTGCAGTTGCCGGTCCAGGCGCTGTCCGTGAATGCCTCCATGCCCTGGGAGCGTGAGGGATCGGGACCGGCGGAGCTCCTCGCAGCAGCCCAGACGGCCGACGCGTCGGGATTCTTCTACGTTGCGGTGTGCGATCACATCGCGATCCCACGCGAGAAGGCCACCACGATGTCGACCACGTGGTACCACCCAGTCGCGACGCTGTCGTGGCTTGCCGGCCAGACGCGCAGCGTCCGGCTGATGACCAACGTGTTCGTCCCTGCGTATCGACACCCGCTCGAGTCGGCGAAGGCATTTGCCACCCTCGATCACCTCTCCGGCGGCCGCGTGATCTTGGGTGTGGGTGCCGGTCACGTCGAAGGCGAGTTCGACGTGCTCGGCATTCCGTTTGCTGAACGCGGCCGAATCACGAACGAAGCGATCGACGGCATCGTGGAGTCCTGGACGCACGAATACGTGGGCGACGTCGGTCTCGCGCCCCGACCGGTGCAACAACCGCGGCCACCGATCTGGATCGGAGGGTCGTCGAAGCCGGCGCTCCGGCGAGTTGCCGCCCGCGGCGACGGCTGGATACCGCAGGGCACGCCGCGCAAGCTGATGCCCGAATCGATCGCGTATCTGCACGCGCAGCGCGATGAGGTGCGACCCGGCGCGACGTTCGACGTCGGCATGATCACCGAGCACATCCACGTGGGTGAGCCCGCGTGGGATGTCCCGAAGTACACACTCAGCGGTTCATCCGACGCGATCGCCGCATCGCTGAACGAGTACGGCGCGATGGGCGTCTCGCATCTGCAGCTGCGCTTCGCAGTCCGCTCGATCGACGAGCTGTGCGACCAGATGGCTCGCTTCGGTGCCGAAGTCGGCCCGCACCTCTTCCGCTCACTGAACTTCGGTTGATAGGAGGGACCATGCCCTTTCTCACGATGCGTCACGACTTTCGCGCCCCCGTCGACGGTTCGAGTTCGCAGGCCGACATCTACGCGGCGGCAATGGAGCAGTTCCGATGGGCGGACGAGCACGGGTTCGACTTCGCGGTCGTCTCCGAGCATCACGGTTTCGAAGACGGCTGGATTCCCGCGCCCCTCACCGTGGCCGCGGCGATCGTCGGCGCCACCACTCGGCTGCCGGTTCTTCTCTCCGCGGTGGTCCTTCCGTTGCATGACCCGATTCGGGTCGCGGAGCAGCTGGTGGTGCTGGATCACTTGAGCCGCGGGCGCGTCTGGACCGTGGCCGGCGCGGGGTACCGCCCCGAAGAGTTCGCGATGGCCGGCGTCGACATCAAGCGGCGGGGCGCGATCCTCGAAGCGCATCTGCGGGTGATGCTCCAGGCCTTCACGGGCGAACCGTTCGAGTACGACGGCCGCACCGTGCTTGTGACCCCGCGACCGTTCACGGATCCGCACCCGCCGATCCTCGTCGGCGGTGGCGTCGAGGCGGCCGCCCGCCGCGCCGCGCGTCTGCGATTGCCTATGATGCCGATGAACTCCGACCCACGCCTCGCCGAGTGGTACGCGGACGAGGCGGAGAAGGTCGGTTTCGAAGGCGGGTACGTGATGCGGCCGTCGGGCCCCACGTTCATACACGTGACCGAAGATCCCGATCGGGCGTGGTCCGAGATCGGCCCCTACGTGTTGCACGAGGCGCAGACCTACGCGCGGATTCAGACCGGCGGCCAACACTCCGTGCCGATGGTGATCGCGGATTCGATCGAGGAACTCAAGGCTTCGCCACAGGTGCTCGTGGGGACCCCCGACGACGTCGTCGCGGCAGCCGCGAAGGTCGCGCCCGGCGGTGCGCTCACGTTCAATCCGCTCGCGGGAGGCTTACCACCGCATCTGGCGTGGGCGAGCCTCGAGCTGTTCGCCGCCGCGGTGTTGCCGCGCCTGCGTCAGTAGAACGGAGACGCGTCTCAGCGGTTCTGAAGGTGAGCCGCGCGAATCGGAATACTGAAGGCCGCGAGCTTGTCGGCGGACCTGACAAACGCGAGTTCCTTCGCGCCGGGCGTGTCGCGGAGCTTCGCGATCTGGTCACCGACGGCAAGCACCACGACGGCTCGTACCGGCTGACCCTTGTAGATACGACTGCTGCCGACGGTCAACTCGGTCTGGATTGACAGGCGCTCCACGGCGACAGGGATTCCCGCCTCCGCGAGACGCAACACGATCCCGGGAATTGCAATGTAGGAACCGAAGGACGTCGAGCGGGCCACGACGACGCCGGATCGTCGCGGCAAGTGACGAACCAATTGGCGCGCCAGCGCGGTTGTTCGCGTGGCGAATGCCGGGTCCGGGGGCTTGGACGCCAAGGCATTCGCAACTCCGACTCCGGAGAGGGCGAACATGGCGAGCGCGGTGGCAACCGCGATCGCCCGAACCAGACCGCGGGATCGGTACGTGCGCAACGAGTGGGAGGCCACCGCCACGGTGAAGGCCATGCAGACGCCGGCCAGCACCCAGATCCATCGGAGTCGGTAGTCGTACATCGGACCGAGGGTGCGAGAGAGCCCGATCGCGCCGGCGAGCAACGCGATCACGAGCACGATCGCAAGGTCGCGCAGCGGGCCCCTGGTACGCCACGCCAACCAGACGGCGACGGCGAACCCGAGGAGCAAGACGGGAATCGGATTGGTGCTGAGGGCGCCCGCTTCGATAGCGCTCTTCGCGGCCGGCCGAGCACCAACAATCCAGTCGGCGGTCACACCGAACTGCGCCGCCATGAGCCGCCACGCGTCCAACAGGGTGTGAGTGGCTTCGTGGGGACTCCGGAAGTAGGCGATCACCCTGCCGATATTTCCCGGCGAGTGCGTCAGCTGCTGGAACACCGGCAGCGCCCACAGGATTGCGAACACTCCTAGCCCCCACGCGAGCGCGCGCGAACCGCGGGGGCGCCCGTCGGTCGTTGGGCGATTGCGCCAGACTCGCCACGCCGACCAGACGAGGCAGGGGACTACAAGCGACAAGTAACCGATGTGCGTCTGTACGCAGAACATGCCGACGAACACCGCCGCCGGAAACGCCCATCGGTCGCCGCACACGGCCGCCCAGACGAACGCGAGAAACGCACCGAACGGAAGCACGCTGATGGACGGGTTCCACGGATTCTCGAGGTATCCGTGGGGCAGCCGAACCACGATCAATGCACCCACGACCGCGAGCGGAACGGCGAGTTCGTATCCGCCCCACCGTCGACCGATGGTGATCAGGGCGATCAGCGCGCCCGAATTGATGAGCAGAGCGCCGACCAACATCGCGGCGCTGTTGGCGCCGAAGAGGTGGTACGGAAGAACCATCAGGTAGAAGAACAGCGGTCCCGGGTGAGACCAATCGGAGCGAGCGTACGGGCCGACGAGCGCGAGATGGCGTCCGAGGTCGCGCACGATCATCTCGTTCAGAGCGTTGTCGGTTGTGGCGGTATAGCCCTGAGACGTGACGAGTGCGTGCACCGCCTCCACGAGGAGTGGAAGCAGCACCAGCCCGACGAGGAGCCAGGTCAAGGCATCGACCCGCTTTGGCGTGGACCCCCGTCCCGCGCTCCGTGAAGTCATGCCGGGAAGAGCGCGAGCGCGAACCCCGCCAGCGCGACGACGAACGTGGCGATGCTGACGAGCCGGAAGGCGTGCGCGTCGAGGGTCTCACCCGAATACCGTGCGCGGGTACGCAAGCGAGACGCGAACCAGAGACTGCCGAGGAACAACGCGGCCGCAGTGGCGAGCACCGCGAGCACGAGCGCGTGGTTCCCCTTGTCGATCGGCCACACGCGCCGACCGAGGGCGGCGATGGCAATGAGGAAGGCCATCCCGGTGCGGTTCCAGGCGAGCGCGGTGCGTTCGGGGGAAAGGCCGTCGTCGTCGGGCGCGATCGGTTGCGCCATTGAGGGTGACACTTAGTTCTCGAACGCGCTCAGGACGACGGCGATGATCGCCACGATGCCGATGCCGACGGAGAGCACGAGGGGCATTGGTGATCGCGGCAGCGGTTGTCCCGTGCGCATCGCCTGCTCGTTCCGTTGCCAATATCGATAGCTGGTGATGGCGAGAAGAGCGCCAAGCGCGATGAGCGGGAGCCCGAGGATCCGACGACCGAACGCGACGTCGAACTTGGGAAGGAGCTGGGTGGCCGCGACCCCGGTCGCGACGAGCGCCAACGCGGTGCGATTCCACGCGAGGAACGTGCGCTCGTTCGCGTACGTGAATCGGACATCGGGTTCTTCGTCCGCGTCCGGCGCCTCGTGTGGGTCACTCATCGTCGTCGACTACCAGAGCTGGTCGGTGTAGGTGTCGGTGCCGGGAAGCGTCTTGATGAACGGCGCCGCGAAGACCACGCGCCCGCCGGCCGCGGCGAGATCGTGCGCGAAGGATTCGTAGGCCGCCCAGTCGTCGATCGGATCACATTCACTCCACCACAGCAGGGTGATGCGTTCGGTCTCC
>JANYLF010000218.1 GCA_025357995.1 Acidimicrobiia bacterium
CCGCACTCCCGGCAGAGGAACGGCGGGCCCGCATCGTCACCGCCACGCTGCCGCTCATCCTCGCTCACGGATCGGCCGTCACCACTCGCCAGATTGCGGAGGCCGCGGGCATCGCCGAAGGCACGATCTTTCGGGTCTTTCCCGACAAGGACTCGTTGCTCGCCGCGGTCCTCGATTCCGCGCTCGATACCGCGTCAACCGACGCTGCTCTCGACGCGATCGATCGAACCCTCCCGCTCGAACCACGCCTCATCGCGGCGGTCGAGATCTTGCGGCGCCGCGTCGCCGACATCATGCAGCTACGGACCGCGATCGAAATCATGCGATCCGCCAACGCTCCGTTGCCGGTACAGCAACAGGCAACCGACCTCAACAAGATCGCGAACGTCTTCGAACCGGATCGCGCCGCGCTGCGGAGAAGTCCGCTACAAGCCGCGCATCTCCTCCGCGGTCTCACGATCGCCGGGACTCACCCGGCGCTCCTGCTCGACGCGCCGCTCACGTCGGACGAGATCGTGTCGGTCTTGCTCGACGGGATCCGCATCGACGCGTCACCACCAAACCGAGCCTCCAGCTCGACACCGAGGGACAGCTCGTGTTGATCCGACTTCTCCGCACGTACCTCTTGCGCTACCGCGGTCTCCTCCTTATCGTCCTCGGGCTCACGTTCGTCCAAACAATGGGTACGTTGTTCCTGCCGTCGCTCAACGCCGACATCATCGACAAAGGAATCGCCACCGGCAACACGGGATACATCTGGCGCACCGGCGGTATCATGTTGGTCGTCACCTTGGTGCAAGTGGTGTTCGCCATCGCGGCCGTGTACTACGGCTCGCAGGCCGCGATGGCCTTCGGCCGCGACGTCCGCTCCGCACTGTTCCACCAAGTCACCGATTTCTCCGCGCAAGACGTAGCGGCGTTCGGTGCACCATCACTGATCACACGCATCACCAACGACGTCACCCAGGTGCAGGTGCTCGTCCTGATGTCGTGCACGTTGCTGGTGGCCGCGCCGATCACGATCGTCGGCGGCGCCTTCATGGCAGTACGCGAAGACGGCCCGCTTTCCCTGTTACTCCTGGTCAGCGTGCCCGTCTTGATCGTCGCGGTCGGACTCGTGATCATTCGGATGGTCCCGCAATTCCAGGTGATGCAGGTACGCATCGACCGCATCAACGAGGTGCTCCGCGAACAGATCACGGGCATGCGCGTGGTGCGCGCGTTCGTACGCGAACCGCACGAGGCCCGACGCTTCGGTGGCGCCAACGACGAACTCACGATGACATCCCTACGCGCCGGGCGGCTCATGGCGTTCATGTTCCCGACGGTGGTCCTCGTCCTCAACACGTCGAGCGTGGCCGCGATTTGGATCGGTGCGGATCGCATCGGCAACGGCCAGATGAAAGTGGGCGCGCTCATCGCGTTCCTCAGCTACCTGATCCAGATTCTGATGTCGGTGATGATGGCCACGTTCGTCGCGGTGATGGCCCCGCGTGCGTCGGTCAGCGCCGAGCGCATCAACGAGATCCTCGACGCGCGATCGTCGGTGGTGCCACCCGCGAATCCGGTCACGAGGTTGGACGCCCCGACCTCACTGGAACTGCGCCACGTGGAGTTCAAGTACCCGGGCGCGGAGCACGCGGTGTTGACGGACATCACATTGCGGGTCGCGGCCGGCGAGACCACTGCGATCATCGGGAGCACCGGCGCGGGGAAGACCACGCTCCTCAATCTCGTGCCGAGGTTGTTCGACGCGACCGGCGGCGATGTGCTCGTCGACGGCGTGAACGTACGCGATCTCGAACCCGAGTTGCTCTGGAGTCGCATCGGGCTCGTCCCGCAGAAGCCGTACCTGTTCAGTGGCACCGTCGCGACCAACCTGCGACACGCCAACCCGGACGCGACCGACGACGAGCTGTGGGACGCGCTCGACGTTGCTCAAGCCAAGGCCTTCGTCACCGCGATGCCGGGTGGACTCGACGCCCGGATCGCACAAGGCGGTTCCAACGTCTCGGGGGGTCAGCGCCAACGGCTGGCCATCGCCCGGGCTCTGGTGCGGCGGCCCGGGATCTACTTGTTCGACGACTCGTTCTCCGCGCTCGACCTCGCGACCGATGCCGCGCTGCGCGCCGCGCTCGTGCCGGTGATCGCCGACGCCGTGACGGTGATCGTCGCCCAACGCGTCTCCACCATTCGCCACGCGGACCAGATCCTCGTGATCGAAGACGGTCGCGAAGTGGGACTCGGCACCCATCACGAACTCCTCGAATCGTGTCCGACCTACCAAGAGATCGTCGCGTCGCAGCTCACCGAGGAGGAGGCGGCATGAGCGACACCACGAGCGGCAACGGGTCGGGCCCGAGTTCATCTCCCGAGGAGGAGAAGGTCGTCAGACCGCCCGCAGAGGAGGCGCGCGGCGGTTTCGGCGCGCGATGGGGCGCGGCGGGAATGCCGCTCGAGCGGTCGAAAGACTTCAAGAACTCGACGCGTCGGCTCGCGGCGCGCCTGCGCCCGGAGCGCATGGGGGTGATCGGGGTCCTCACCCTCGCGGTCACGAGTGTGACGCTCCTGGTCCTGGCGCCGAAGCTCCTCGGCGGTGCCACCAACATCATCGTGCGCGGCGTGATGAGCGGGAAGGGCATCGACTTCGCCAAGTTGCACACGCGTCTGTTCATCGTGCTCGCGATCTACATCGTGTCGGCCACGCTCTCGTATCTCCAGTCGTACCTGCTCGCCGGAGTCGTGCAGCGCGCGATGTTCCGGTTGCGCTCCGACGTGGAAGACAAGCTCCATCGCATGCCGTTGCGGTACGTGGACCGCCAGCCCCGCGGCGACATGCTGAGCCGAGTCACCAACGACATCGACAATCTCGCGCAGAGCCTGCAACAGACCATGAGCCAACTGCTCACCTCCACGCTCTCCATCTTCGGCGTGCTCATCATGATGTTCACGATCTCGCCGCTGCTCGCGCTCGTCGCAGCCGTCACGATTCCGCTGTCGATCTTTACGATGCGGATGATCACGAAGCGGTCGAAGCAGAGGTTCGTCGACCAGTGGCGCCATACCGGCACGCTGAACGCGCAAGTCGAGGAGGCGTTCACCGGTCATTCGCTCGTGAAGGTGTTCGGCCGCCAGAAGGACATCGAGGCCCGCTTCAACGACAAGAACGACGAGCTGTTCAGGGCCAGTTACGCGGCGCAGTTCATCTCCGGGACGATCCAACCGGCGATGATGTTCTTCGGCAACCTGAACTACGTGGCGATTGCGCTCATCGGTGGCCTGCGGGTGGCCTCCGGTCAGATGACGATCG
>JANYLF010000234.1 GCA_025357995.1 Acidimicrobiia bacterium
ACGCGGGCGCGCGGCAGGCACTCGACCGGGCGATTCGGGACCGTGTGTTGTCGAACCGCGTGGTGCGCGTGAAGGTGTGGACGGCCGACGGGCGAATCGTCGCCTCGGACCAACCCGCCCTTGTCGATCGTCGGTTCCAACTGCGCGCCGAAGAACGCCGGGTCTTGCGCGCCCGCGGCGTCAACGCGGAGGTTTCCGACCTCACCCGCCCCGAGAACGCGCGCGAACGCCACTTCGGGAAGCTCCTCGAGGTGTATTTCGGCACGCACACATCTTCGGGGACTCCCCTACTCTTCGAGGCCTACGTGCGCTTCGACGTGATCGCGGCGAGCGGCAACCGCACGCTTGTTGCCTTTGCCCCCGCGCTCGGCGGCGGGCTGCTGCTGCTCTGGCTCGCTCAGCTTCCGCTCGCCGCGGCGCTCGTACGGCGGTTGCGGAGAAGTCAGGATCGAGAACGCGCGCTCATGACGCGCGCGATCGAGTCATCGGAACGCGAACGTCGACGCATCGCCGCCGATCTCCACGACTCCGTGGTGCAGGATCTGGCGGGGTCGTCGATGAGCCTCACGGCGATCGCCCGTACCTTGCGCCAGCACGGCGAGCACACCGCCGCCGCCGACCTCGACGCCCGCGCGAACGATCTCCGTCAGAACATCCGAGACTTGCGCACGCTCGTCGTGGCAATCGCGCCGCGGCGGCTCCACGAAGAAGGGTTGGCGGCGGCCCTCGAAGATCTCGCGTCGACGGCGCGAGCCCGGGGAGTGCACACGAGCGTCGACGTGACCACGCGGCTCACGCTCGATCGCAGCAGCGAGGCGCTCGTGTTCCGAGGCGCACAGGAGGCAGTGCGCAATACGTTGAGCCATGCTCATGCCGAACACGTTGACATCGCGGTTACCGATCACGGCAACGGGGTTCGGCTGATGGTGCACGACGACGGCACCGGCTTCGAACCCGCGACTCCGACACCGGCCGACGATCACGTCGGGTTGCGATTGCTCGCGGAACTGGCGCGTGACGTGGGCGGTCACCTCGATGTGCAGAGCAGTCCCTCCCACGGAACCACCATCGTCCTCGAAGTCCCGGCACAATGACGCGCTCGCCGATCCGCGTGCTCGTCGTCGACGACCATCCCGTCGTACGACGTGGAATCGAAGATCTCCTGGCATCGGCCACCGACATCGAGGTCGTCGGCAGCACGGGGTCAGGCGCAGAGGCCGCGCGACTCGCCGAGACGCTCGACCCGCACGTGGTCCTCATGGACATCGAGATGCCGGACGTCGATGGCGTAGAGGCAACCCGCCGCGTCCTTGCCGCCGTGGCGAGCGCGGCGGTCGTCATCCTCACCACCTTCGCCGATCGCCAACGCATCACCTCTGCGCTCGACGCCGGTGCCGCGGGCTACCTCCTCAAGGACGCCGATCCCGACGAGCTCATCCGTGGTGTACGGGCCGCGGCCATCGGCGATGTTCCGATCTCACCGCGCGCCGCGCGTGAACTCATCGCGAATCGCCAGCCGCGCCCCGAAGTCACGCTGACCGACCGCGAACGCGAAGTGCTGGGCTTGGTGGCCGAAGGACTTGCTAACAAGGCCATCGCTCGGCGACTCGGCATCGCGGAGAAGACCGTGAAGGCGCATCTCACGCGCGTTTTCGCCGCGATCGGCGTGACCGACCGCACCCAAGCCGCGCTCTGGTTTGAGAGATCTCACCCATAACGCTGTTCGCGGAAGGGGTCGCCGTAGGCGTGGTAGCCGTTGCGTTCCCAAAAGCCGGGTTGGTCGTGGTCTCCCAGATCGATGGATCGCAGCCACTTCGCCGATTTCCAGAAGTACAGATGCGGAACAACGAGTCGCACCGGACCACCGTGCGCCGGCTCGATCGGCAAACCGTCGAACTCGAACGCGACGAGCGCATCGTTGCCCAGGACGTCGGCCAGCGGCAGATTGGTGGTGTAACCGTGCTCCGCGGTCTCGAGGATGTGCGTCGCGCCCGTGATCGCGCCACCACACGCATCCAGCACGTCGCGGAATCGGACCCCATGCCATCGAGTGTCGAACTTCGACCACTTAGTGACGCAATGAATGTCCGTCACGATGTCGACGGTTGGGAGCGCGCCGAGCTCGTCCCACGAGAACGACCGGGGCGCACCCACCAACCCGCCGATGGTCAGCGACCAATCGGAGAAGTCCGGGGCATAGGTGGGCACATCCCCCACGTGGAGGACCGGGAAACGGTCGGTGAAGTACTGGCCGGGCGGCAGGCGCGCCGGATCGATGCCCTTCTCCGCGAGTGACGAACGGTTCCGTTCGAAGAATCCCATACCGCTTCGTCTCCGCCCCCGCGAATTCGTTACTCGGAGCAGGTCAGCGGGCATTCGGGGCCGAAAAGCGTCCGAATTCGACACCATCTACAGCGCGCCCCTTTCGGGCCGATATCACCACCATGGGTACGGACCCTCGGGAGACCGCTGGCACGACGATGGCACTCATCATCAGCTACGTCCGAGAACACGCAGGCGATGTCGGAGTGACGCGTCTCCTCGACCTCGCGCGCGAGACACGCCCACTGGAAATCCTCGAAGACGAACACAACTGGTCGACCTACGAACAGAAGATCGCGTTCTTCGAGGCGGCGTGCATCGTGCTGGACGATCCGGACGCGATGTTGCACATCGGCGAGACCGCCATGCAACTTCAGATCGGCCCCGGTATCGGATTGCTGCTCATGCGACTCGGCTCGCCGCGCATCGTCCTGGCCAACGTGGCAAAGACCTGTCCGAAGTTCACGACGGTCGCCACGATGACCGCCGAACACCTCGACAAGGAACACGCCGTGATCACGTACCGGCTCCACGAGGGCAAGGTCCCCCATCGCTGCGACTGTCAACTCAACATCGGCCTGATGCGTACGATCGGCCCGGTGTTCGGCATGCCGCCACTGGAGATCGAACATCCCGAATGTCAGGTGGAGGGCGCCCCACTGTGTCGCTACATCGTGCATTGGCCACGCCGTCGGAGCCCGAGAGCCAAGCGTCACGGCCGCGACCGCACGCTGTCGCTCCAAGTCGATGCCCTCACCGCTCAGATCGAACTGCTGCAATCCACCACGGTCGACCTCGTCTCCTCCGACGATATCGACGAGGTCTTGCACCGCATCGTCACCCGCGCGGGACGCGCGGTGAGCGCGACCGGATACGTGCTCGCACTCGCCGACGGCACCATCGCCGATGCCCTCGTGTACGCCGACGGCGACGTTGACCCGGATCTCGAACGGGTGCGCATCGACATGCTCGAAGCACCTGTAGGGGCCAACCGGGGTCAGATCGTCATCGAAGTGGCGTCGAGCCGGCGCGTGTACGGACGCCTCGCCGCGTTCTACGAGGACCACACCTTCTTCGCGCACGAAGAGGAGTTGCTGGCCGCGTACGCGCGCAGTGCCGCCGCCGCCCTCGACGCCGCCACAGCGCTGGAGAGCGCCCGTCGACGTGGAGCCGCTACCACCGCGTTGCTCGGCCTCGCCCGTTCCTTGGCCGAGCCCGCGACGCCGCACCGAATCGCACGGATCGTGGCGAGCGCGATGCCAGAGGTTCTCGGCGTCGACGCATCCGCTGTGCTGTTATGGGACCACAAGACCGAAGCGCTGCGGGTGGCGGGCCACTCCGGCTGGTCGAAGGAACTGCACGACCTCGTCGGCGGTTTCGAAGTCCGCACCGCCGAGTCCGACGGCCTGCGCGCTCTCCTCGCCGCGCCGGCTCCCACGGTTATGCGCCTCGATCGACCGGAACTCGGCCCCATCGCGTCTCGCCTCGGTGCCCTCAAGGTTCCGGCGCTCGCCATCGCGCCGATCCAGGCCCACCGCGCCGGTTTCTTCGGCGTGGCGATCGCACCGGTGTCGGCCGTCGACGATCGCCGAGTGGACGAGATCGTGGAGCGGCTCTCGGCCGTCGCCGACCATGCCGCGACCGCGATTCAGAACGCGATGCTGATCGAAGAGATCCGTCATCAGGCCGTACACGACACGCTGACCGGACTCGCCAATCGCGCCCTCGCCGACGACGAGTTGGACAAGGCCATCGCGCGCGCCGTTCGCAGCGCTGCTCCCCTCAGCTTGCTTTTCATCGACCTCGACGACTTCAAGGCCGTCAACGACCGCTTCGGTCACGGCGCCGGCGATCATGTCCTCAAGACGATCGCGGCCCGGTTGATCGAGGCGGGGCGCAAAGGCGACTCAGTCGCGCGACGCGGCGGTGACGAGTTCACGCTGATGCTTCCCGAAGCCGCACGAGAAGATGCGCAACGAATCGCAGAACGACTCCGCATGGTCATCAGCCACCCGATCTCGATCGGCGCAGAGCTCGTCGCGGTGCACGCCAGCATCGGTGTCGCAACGGCACCGGATGACGGGGAGGATTGCGCCACCATCGTGCGCGCGGCGGACCGCGCGATGTACCGGAACAAGGAAGCGAATCGCGTGATGTGCACGGTGAGCCCACAGCTCGGTACCGACGACCGGCGCAGCCCCGCTCTCTAACCAGCGGGCGCAGAGCCGCCGCGGGGGTTAGCGGTCGACTTCCTCGACGACGACCGACTCCATCACGTCGCCGACCTCGATGACGAGGGCAACGTCCATGCCGTCGGTGACGTACCCGAACAGGTTGTAGTCCTTGGTGAGCTTGCGCGTGCAGTCGTCGATCGTGATGAAGAACTGCGAACCGTTCGTGTTCGGTCCCGCGTTCGCCATCGCGACCGCGCCCAGCGTGTACTCACCCTGCACCGGCTCGTCACGGAATTTGTACCCCGGGCCGCCGCGTCCACTGCCTTCGGGGCATCCGCCCTGGACCACGAAGTCCGGGACGACGCGATGGAAGGTAAGGCCGTCGTAATACCCCTGACGCGCGAGCCCGATGACGTTGTTCACGGAATTCGCGGCGAGCTGCGGGTCCAGATCCATCACGATCGTGCCGCGGTTCGTGGTGATGGTGGTGCGATAGAGCTTCGAACCGTCGATCTGGTATTCGGGAACGTCGGGCACGGGAGTCCTCTCAGGGGGATTTCGGGGTCGGTGTTGTGGTGGTGGTCGAAGCTGATCGCCCGGCCTCGACCGCCTGCGCGAGGAGCCTGCGCACTTGGTTCGCGAGCGGCGAATCCGGGGCGCGCACAAGGTATCGCTGGAACTGCGCGATCGCACCCTCAGGGTCGTGCTTGTCCCGGAGGAGAATGATGCCCTTGAAGGCTCGCGCATCGGGATACTGCGGATCCACGGCAATGGCCTTGTCCAGCAACGTCAGCGCCTGGTCAGGGAAGCCCTGGAGGCGGATGAGCCAACCGCTGTACGCGAACGGTTCGGCGTTCGTAGGATCGAGCCGGGCCGACGTTCCGAATTCGGTCAGCGCGTCGGGAACGTCTTGCGCACCCATCAATCCCCGGGCCAACGCGAGGTGCGCGGCGGCGTCATTGGGGTTGGCTTTCACCGCGGCGCGCAGCGCGTCGAGTACTGCGTTCGACGAAGCCGACGCGCCCGTCCCGTCCGATTGACGACCGGTGATCGTCTGTCCCGGCAACCGCGCCCCGAGACCGTACGCGAGCGCGACCGAAGCAACCGTGGCGAACGCGACCACGGTCGCCCCGACGAGCACGCGGCGAGCGATCCGCGGCGTCGGCTGATCCCCCGCGGATTCGACGATATCGGCATCCCCCTCGAGCTGGTGCAACACGCGCGCGGCCCGCGCGGTGTAGTCGGCGTGCAGCCGTTCGTAGGTGGTGTCGTCGACGTTGCCTTCGGCGCGTTCCGCGTCGAGATCGTCGAGCGAACGAAGCAAGAACGTGCGCTCGTCCTCCAGCGCGTCGCGTTCCACAGATTCACTCATCGGGAGCACTCGAACGATGTCGCGCGACGAAGCGCTCGTCGTCGGCCGACGCGGTGAGGCGCGGTTGGCGCTGCCACCTTCGGAGGGCGAAGGCGAGACCGACGGCGCCGAGCAGCAGCGCACCGATCGGCAGCGCCCAGACCACCAAACCGATACCGCGGTTCGACGGCTTCAGGAGAATGTTCTCGCCGAACGTGTCGACGTACGCATTACGGATGGTCTCGTCCGACTCTCCTCGCCGGATCCGCACCCCGATATCGCGACGTTGTTCGCGCGCCGACGCCGCCGAACTGTCCGCCACCGACAACCCTTCGCAGTCGACGCAGCGCAACTCACTCGCCAGCCGATGCATGTGCGCAGCCTCGGATTCATGACCGCCATGCGGCCAAAACGCGACCGCGATCACCCCGACGACCATGACGGCGAGCACGATCCACGCGGCCCGGCGCATCACAATCCCTGACCCACGGCCGCCATCCGGTCGAGGTCCGCCGTGGTCATCGGGCCAATGATCGAACCGACCACCTGTCCATTCGGACTGATCGTGAACGACTCCGGTTGCCCGCGAGTTCCGTACGCCAAGGAGGCGGCCTCGGCCCCGTGATCGTTCGCGACGGTCCACCCCATACCATCGGTGCGCGCCGCGGCGCGGATCGCCGAAGACGAATCGTCGCGCGGGATCCCTACCAACACGAGCGATGTATCCGCGCGGTGCGCGGCGTACCACGTCTGCAACGCGGGCAACTCGTCGCGACACGGCACACACCAGGAGTTCCAGAAATTCACGATCACCGTCTTGCCGGCGAGGTCCGCAAGGGTGAGTCTCGTGCCGTCGAGGCGAGTGAGAGTGAACGACGGTGCGGGTTTGCCGAGCAACCGACTCGTGTTGAGCTCCGCGCGCGGGTCGGTGCCCACGTTCACCGCGAGGATGACCGCGAACACAACGACGATCGCACCTACCCCGAGGGCGATCCAGCGGAACGGATGCTTCACGCCGGTACCGGCTCCGGCCGCGCTACCGCCGACTCCCCGCCCGAATCGTCATCACCGCGGGGATCGTCGTTGCCGACTCCGCGGCGCGGCGCGGTCGGTCGGGTGACCCCCCGCCGCACGCGTGGCGCCAAAGCAACGAGTGTGCCGAGCGCCATCAACCCGCCGCCGATCCAGATCCACACGGTCATCGACTGAATCGCGATACCGACCGTGATGCGCCCGCGTTCGTTCGGGGACGACACCAACGTGAGGTACACGTCTTCCAGGAACCCCGTCCGGACCGACGGCGTGCCGATGCCCTGATTCGCGTTGCGGAATGTGGAAATGGCGGGTGCGTACGTGCCCAGTTGGTCGCCGTGGTGCGAGATCGCGAGATCGACCGAGACTGCGTCCTTCTGATCGTTCTTGGTGGCGTGACTGCCCGTGTACTTCACGGTGTAGCCGTTGACGGTGGCCGCTTGGCCCACGGTGAGTCGTACCTCGCGCTTCGCGCCGAACGAGCCCGACGACGCGAGCGCCACCGCGATCACCACTACGCCCGAGTGCACGACGAGCCCGCCGTATCGCCGCGGATTTCCCGCCACGGTGCGTCTGAGCGCGCCCACCCACCCCAGCGCATCGGCACGGCGACGCCCACGTACGGCCACGAAGGTCTCCCGCACGATCGCGGCCAGGCTGAACGCGCCGAGGCCGAACCCCACGACCGTCGTCCAGTCCCGCGTGAGGAACGCGACCGTTGCCACCATGGTCAACCCGCCGATGTACGCGGGACCGAGCAATCGGTTCTGGAGCACCTCGCCACTCGTGGCCCGCCACGGGAGCGCGGGCGCGATCGCCATGAGAAAGAGCAGCAGCAGACCCAGCGGTGTGGTCATGCGCTCGAAGTACGGCGCGCCCACCGAGAGGGTGCTGCCGCGCACCGCTTCGGCGAGGAGCGGAAAGACGGTACCGAGGAGCACCACGAACGCAAGCCCCGCGAACAGCAGGTTGTTGGCGAGGAACGCGGCCTCCCGCGACACCGGTGAGTCGATCCGGCCGGGCGCGTGCAATCGGTCGGCGCGCCACGCGATCAAACCAATGCCGGTTGCCATCACGATGAAGAGGAACGACAGGAGCCACGGACCGATCGTCGACTGCGAGAACGCATGCACCGACGTGATGATCCCGGAGCGCGTGAGAAACGTTCCGAGAATGGTCAACGCGAACGTCGCTATGACGAGCGACAAGTTCCAAACGCGGAGCATCCCACGCCGTTCTTGGACCATCACCGAATGGATGAACGCGGTCGCGGTGAGCCACGGCAGGAGCGACGCGTTCTCGACCGGGTCCCAACCCCAATACCCGCCCCAGCCGAGCACCTCGTAGCTCCACCACGCGCCGAGCAAGACGCCGACGGTGAGGAAACCCCACGCGACGAGCGTGGTGCGGCGCGTGTCGGCGAGCCAGCCTTCTCCGAACCGGCCGGTGATAAGCGCGGCGATCGCGAACGAGAACGGAATCGTGAACCCGACGTATCCGAGATACAGCATTGGCGGGTGGAATGCCATCAGCGGATGGTTCTGCAGGAGCGGGTTGGGGCCCCGACCGTCGAGCGGCACCACGCCCTTCACCAGCTCGAACGGATTCGCCGCGACCGCCATGAACAGGAAGAAGAAGAACGCCACCGCGAGCCCGACTGCGAGCGCCCACCCGACCATCGGATCTTCCATACGGGAACGGAAGCGGTGGGCTGTGAACGAGAGGTAGCCGGCGAGGATCACGGCCCACAGCAATATCGAACCTTCGAGCGCGGCCCAGAGCCCGGTGATGGTGAACAGGGTCGGTGTGGCGCGCGCGTTGTTCTCGGCGACGTAGCGAATCGAGAAGTCGTGGCTCAGCAGCGCCCATTCCATCGCACCAACGGCGAGCACCGCGCCGCCGAGCACCACGAAAACACACGCACGCCCGGACCGCAGTGCGGCGGCGTCGTGACGGATGACGCCGCGCAGGAGGAACACGATGCCGATCGCCGATCCGCCAATGCCGATGGCGATCCCCAGAATCCCGAGCGTGGCCCTCATCTCGTGTCAGTCAGGCCTTCACTCGAGGGGCGTGCTTGGTGTCGACTTTGGGGGGCTGGTACTTCGGACCGTGGCGGATGAGGATGCGATCGGAGTCGAAGATGAGACCGTTTCCCCACCGGCCCTCGCACAAGACCGGCGTGTTGTCCTTGAACAGCGCGGGCGTGTCGCCATGGTGGAACACCCTGACCGTCTTGTTGCCGTCAGTCATCTCGAAGTTCACGCCGTTGTCGGTTTCCTTCCTTGAACCGGGGACGACCGCACCCGCGAGCCGGAACCGATCGTGGCCCTGGTTCGAGCGATCGTTGACGGCTTCACTCACGGTCCGGAAGTACACGACGTTTTCCGACAACACGACCACGAGCACCACCGCGATCGCGACCGTCAGCGCACAGAGCACCGCCGCCCCGATGTATCGCGGCCGTCGCTTGTTCGCGTCGGTCACGTGTTCGACTCCGGCGGTGCCGACTCGCGCTCGGCGCGCCGAATCCGCAGCACGAGACGCACGGTGTATGCACCCAACACGATCCCCGCGACGCTCCACCCCGCGATCACATACCCGACGTCGGTCACGCCACGACTCCGCGGCTCGTGCTGATGCGCTCGGCGATGGCGCGTTCGAGCTCGCGATCGGCGCGGCCGTCTTCCAGGACGGCCAGCCGGTAGCGCCGGTCGAGGAGGTACACGTACAACAGCGTGAACGCGATGGTGCCGAGCCAGAGGGTGAGGCCCATCACGCCGTGGATCTGCGGGTTGAGTTGCGGATTGAAGACCGTCGCCTGCTGGTGCAGCGTGCGCCACCATTCTACCGAAAAATGCACGATCGGTACGTCGACGAACGCGATGAGCGCCGCGATCGCGTTTCGCTTCGCCCCACCGACGGGATCCGCAGCCGGGATTCGGCGAAGCGCGCAGTACCCGAGGAAAAGGAAGAACAACAGCGCAGTGCTCACGAGACGCGCGTCCCATGCCCACCAGACCCCCCAGACCGGACGGCCCCAGATCGAACCGAGCACGAGCGCGAGGCCCGTGAACATCACACCGAGCTCGGCCGACGCGCCCGCGAGGCGGTCCCAGACCTCGGCCCGAGTCCGGCGCCAGAGGAACAGTGCGGAGGCAGCAGCAGTCACGAAGAATGCGAGGTAGGCCAACCAGGCCGACGGTACGTGCAGGTACATCACTCGTTGCGCGTCGCCCTGTACCTCGTCGGTGGGTGCGCCCCAGAGCCCGAAGAGCACGAGCGCAACCAGCGAGACGATGGTCACCACACCGATCACGCGGCGCAGCATCGGTGCCAGGAGTTCGTCGCGCGGAAGGCCAGCGTCGTCGCGTTCCGCTTCGCTCATGCCGCCTCCTCCCAGAGTGCGCCGAAAGCCATCACACCGATGGTCGTGTAGATAACCGCAAACACCGTGAGTATCCCGAGCCACGGCCACGCGTCACCCGGCACACCGCCGAGCCCGTCCTCGAACGCCCGGGTCGCACCCAGCATGACCGGCGCGATCACCGGAAGCAGCAACAGCGGCAGCAAGGTTTCTCGGAGCCGCAACCCGGCCGCGAGAACGCCGTAGAGGGTACCGGTCGCGGCCAATCCGACGGTCGCGGCCACCGCGGTGAGCACCACTACTCCGATCCCGTTCACGTCCACGCCGTACAGCACGATCACGCCCACTCCGAGCACCACTTCGAGCGCTGCGAGCTGCACCGCGATCGCAGTGGCTTTCCCCAGGAAGATGGCCCCGCCGTCGAGTCCGGTCATGCGCAGACCGTCGCGAGCACCATGGTGCGTCTCGATCGCGAACGCGCGGCCCACCGCGAGCAGCGTGGCCAGCAGGACTGCGATCCAGAACAACCCGGGCGCGACTCGCGTCAGTACACCTCGGTCCGGATCGAGCGCGAATGCGAACAGCAGGATCACGATGAGACCGAACGGCAAGATCTGACCAAGCGCGACACGAGCGCGCGCTTCGATGCGCAAGTCCTTCCCGGCCACGAGTGCAGCCTCACGCCAGATGCTCACCTCGGTTCGCTCACCGGTCATGACGCTACCCGCGGTACCACGGTCTCGATCAGGCCACCGTCCACCCGCACCTCGCGGGTCGCGAGCGGGCGCGCGATGTCCACCTCGTGCGACACCATGACGACCGTGCGACCCTCCGACGGCGCGCGGCGCACGACACCGGCCAATACCTCTCGTCCCATGGCGTCAAGCCCCGCGTGGGGTTCGTCGAGCAGGAGCAATTGCGGTTCGCGCACGAGCGCGACGGCGAGCGCGAGCCGTCGACGTTGTCCGGCCGACAGTCCGCGGTGGACGAGGTGCGCCGACTCGCTCAGCGCGACCGTGTCCATCACCGCGTCGATGTCGGCGTCGCGCCGACCTGCGGCCCGCGCGAAGAACTTGACGTTCTCGCGCGCGGTGAGGTCGTCGTAGCAATACGTCTCGTGGCCGACGAGTGCGATCGCCCGCCGGGCCGCGACACGATCCACCGCGAGGTCACATCCCATGACCTCGGCCGTTCCCGAGTGCGGCGCCAGCAACCCCGCGAGTAGTCGGAGCAACGTGGTCTTGCCCGCACCATTCGGCCCCGTGACCAACACGATCTCGCCCGCGCCGACGTCGAGGTCGGCGCCTGCGAGCGCCGGGAATCTGCCGAGCAGACACACCACCGAGCGAAGTCGAACGACGAGCGACACACCGAGCCTCCGGCCCCGGAGCGGGGCGCCATCAAGCGTGGAAAGTGTAGGAACCATCGGAGAAAGCGGTCGAACCCGGCCCTGCGGGTGGTCCGGGATCGGATTCGCCAGCCGCTACCGTCGCCCGCGTGCGTCGGACCATCAACTACGTCGGGCGATTCCTGTTTACGAGCGGCCTGCTGGTGCTCCTGTTCGTCGCGTACCAACTCTGGGGCACGGGTATCTACGAGGCCCAGCAACAATCGGAGCTGCGGTCGAAGTTCCAATCCGACCTCGTGGAAGCCCGCAAGGCTGCGGCTCCGGTCTCGGGCACCACGACCACCACGACTCCGCTGCCACCGCCGCCCGCCGGGGACCCGATCGGGATCATCCGGATTCCGAAGATCGGGCTGGAACGAACGCTCGTGCAAGGCGTGACCGTTCCCGACCTCCGGAAAGGCCCGGGCCACTATCCGGATTCGCCAATGCCGGGCCAGCTCGGCAACGCCGCAATCGCGGGCCACCGCACCACGTACGGCCAACCGTTCAACCGGATCGACGAGCTTGTGCCCGGCGACGCGATCACCATCCAGACCCTCAACGGCACGTATCGGTATGTCGTCACCGCGCAACTCGTGGTGGGACCACGGGAGGTGTCCGTGCTGGACCCGACGCCGGACGCCACCCTGACCCTCACGACGTGCCACCCGAAGTTCTCTGCAAGTCAACGCCTGATCGTGAAGGCTCGACTCGACGTCGGCCACAGCCCGAAGCCAGTGAAACCCAAGGCCGGCACAGTCAAGGTCCGACGACTCGCGGTCGACGACCTCGCCGGCAAGACCGAGTCACGCGTGCCGGTCGTCTGGTCCGGGCTCGCGGTCGCCGCAGTCGGCGGACTCTGGTGGTTCGTGTTCCACCGGCGGAAGCGTTGGTACGTGTGGGTCGCCGGTGCGATCCCGTTCCTCGCCATCTACGCGGTGTTCTGCTTCTACGTAGAACGCATCCTTCCGCCGGGCTTCTAGTTCTCGGCTCGTCGGCTCGTCGGCTCGTCGCTGGGCGTTTAACGGCCTTGGAAGTTGGGAGAGCGCTTCTCGGCGAACGCGGCGAGGCCCTCTTGGAGATCGTCACTGAGGAATGCGCGCTGTTCGAGTTCGCGAATCTCATCGGCCGCGGCCGCGTCGAGCATCCCGGCCGCGTCGACCAAGTTCACCGCCCGTTTGTGACCCTGCACCGTGATGGGTGCCAGCGCGGCAATCTCCGACGCGAACATGAGCGCCTCGGCGCGGGTGTCGGTCACACAACGCGTGACCAAACCGAGCCGCTGCGCCTCGTCTCGATCCACGTAACGGCTCGTGACCAGCAGATCGCGGGCGTTGCTGTGACCCACCAGTTGCACCAGCCGCGTCACGTTCGCGGGACTCAAGACGATCCCCAACTTGGAGGCGGGAATGCCGAAAACCGCGTCGGGTCCGGCAACCCGGAAGTCGCACGCCACTACGAACTGCGTGCCCGCGCCGATCGCGGGACCGTGCACCGCGGCGATCACCGGAGCCGGGTACTGCTCGATCGCGTTGCACAACAACTCGAACGCGGGACGGAAAGAATCTTGTCGCCCGTGCGCGAGCCCACCGTGATCCGCGGTTCGGCGGACGATGTCGGCCCCTGCACAGAACGCGGTGCCCTCACCCGCCACGACGACGGCGCGGAGATCCGGCGCAGCCTCGAGATAACCGCGCAGCTCGTCGCACATCTCCGCGTTCAGCGCGTTGCGCTGCTCCGGACGATCCAGGATGGCGAGACCGACGTGAGGTGCCGGGATCTCCCAGTGGATCACGATTCGTCGATGATCGCGATCAGGTCGCCCTCTTGCACGACCTGTTCCGGTGCGACGTGCAATTCGCGCACCACGCCGGGCGTTTCGGTGACGACGGGGATTTCCATCTTCATCGATTCGAGGATGCAGATCTCGTCGCCCTCGGCGACCATCTGTCCTTCTTCGACGACGACTTGCCATACGTTCGCGGTGATCTCCGCGCGAATCTCAGCCATGGCCGCGCACCCTAATCGTCGCAGCCACACGGTGGCCGCTCCGCACCGCGCTCTCCATGTAGCCCGCAAGCGCTTCCGTGTGCTCGCCCGCGAAATGCACGCGCCCGTACGACCGGCGCAGCGCGTCCCAACCGTCGAGAAATTGACCGGGCCGCCAGAACGCGTACCCGCCCCCCGTCCATCGATCGTTGCGCCACGCCTTGGTGGCCGACGCAGTCGCCGCGGCCGCCTCCGGATAAACGCGCGCGAGCTCGCGGTGAACCTCGGCAATGCGCGACCGATCCGAGCGCGTACTGAACGCCGCCGCGTCCTGGCCCGTCGTGAACGTGCTCAGGATTCCCGGCCCGGGAGAGGTCCGATCGGGGGCGATCGAATCGGTGGCCTCCCACGCGATGTGGAACGCCTGGTCGGTCACGATCAATCCCGACGCGCCATCGCGCGTCCAGAAGCGATCCGGGTATTGGGTGACCACCTTTACCGCCGGGCCGAGTTCGAGACGATCGATCACCGATCGCGCCGAGTGCGGCAACGTCGGCGAGAACTGGATACGCCGCAACGGCGGCGGAGGGAGCGCGACCACCACGTGCGCGCCGTCGTACCGACCCGCGCTCGTCACCACCCTCACGTGGTCACCACGGGATTCGACGCCGCGGACCTCTGTGCTCAGATGGACGGCCGCGCCGAGCGCGGCTGCCATCGCGTGCGGCAGACCGTCGTTTCCACCACTGATGCGCATCGTCTCCACCGCGGGGGCTGGAACGTTCTTCACGACGGCCGACTGCTGGGCCACGAACAACAGCGACAGGTTCTTCGGTTCGGTCGCGTACTCCGCGGTCTGCTCACGCTCGACGATGAACTGCGCCTCTGGCAACAGATGGAGACCATTGATGAAGTCAGCGAGACTGCGGCGATCGAGCTGTTCAGCATGGCGCGCGCGATCCGGGTGATTCGCGTCGATTCCTTCACCGAGGCGCCCGGCGGCGGCGTAGTACCGGTTGTAGTCGTCGTACACCTTGCCGCCGTGGCCACCCACGTATTCCGCCGCGGTCCGACGACGACCGCGGGCGAAGATCGTCGCGGTCGTGTCCCGATCAGCGCGGCGCGCCTCGGTGTGCAACCCGAACTTGGTGACGAGCGTTTGGAGCGCGGTGTGATTGTCGTCCACGGACTCGCCGCCGGCCTCGGCGTGAAACTCGTTGGTGAAGTGCTCGTGGAGCGTCCGCACGCGGCCGCCGACGCGATCACGCGCTTCGAGCACGACCACATCCCATCCGGCGTCACGGAGGTCGTGGGCCGCGGTGAGTCCCGCGAGCCCGGCGCCGATCACGACGACGCGACGCGCGGTCGCCGCGTCGGGTCGGTCGCGCGCGACAACTCGCGGCAGCGCAAGCGCGGCACCCAGTGCGACCGAACCACCAAGGAACTCCCGTCGGGAGAGCGTCATCGCGACACGCGTCTCAGACGGGCAGCACGCCGTGCTTGCGCCACGGACGGTCGACTCGCTTGTCCCGCGAAATGTGCAATCCACGCCAGATCGCGTGGCGCGTGTCGGCCGGGTCGATCACGTCGTCGAGCTGCGCGTGGCCGGCCGCGATGTACGGATCGATGTTGGCCCTGATCTCCTCGGCGAGCTCGAGCCTCTTCGCCGCGCGCTCCTCCTCCGGAACCGCCTCCAACGTCTTGCGGTGAATGATGTTCACCGCGCCGTCGGGACCCATCACCGCGATCTCCGCCGTGGGCCACGACACGATGTAGTCGGCCTCATACGCGAGCCCGTTCATCACGAAATACCCTGCGCCGTAGCTCTTGCGCATGATCACGCTGATCTTGGGCACCGTCGCTTCGCTCACCGCGAACAGCATCTTGGCCCCGTGACGGATGATGCCCTGCTTCTCCACCGCCGAGCCGACGATGAAGCCCGGCACATCGTGGAGGAACACGAGCGGAATCCCGAACGCATCGCAGAGCCAAACGAACCGCGCAGCCTTATCGGCCGCGTTCACGTCGAGCGCGCCACCGAGCACCATCGGTTGGTTCGCCACAATGCCGATCGGTTCACCGCCGATGCGCGCGAGTCCGGTCACAATGTTCTTCGCCCATTCAGGCTTCATCGGGAAGAAGTCGCCATCGTCGACGATCGTGGCGATCACCTTGCGCACGTCGTACGCGCGACGCGGTGCGGTCGGCACGATGTCGTAGATCT